>CANRWP010000020.1 GCA_947643595.1 uncultured bacterium
TCGAAAACACGCCATTTGCCACACAAGGTTCTCCTAACCTAATCCGTGAGGGTGGACGTACAGTTGGTTCTGGAAGGGTTGCTACTATCATTGAGTAATTGAAAATTCATTGAATTTATGAACTTCAGAAGAAGTTAAAGGAGTGGATAGAAGAGGAAAGTTTCTCGACGATACAGGAGAACAGAGAGATGGATTTTCGAAAGCTGATCGATTCACATTCATATGATTTTCTGCGGGAAAATCCGAGGCTGGGCAGACGCATTATCCTGCTGGGGCTCGGCGGAAGTTATGCCTACGGAACCGATAATGAGCACAGCGATATTGATTTCAGGGGAGTCACACTGCATCTTCCCTCCGATTTGTTGGGATTGACGGCATTTGAACAATATGAAGACTCCTGTACGGATACGGTCATCTATTCCTTTAACAAGATCGTAAGACTGTTTCTGGAATGCAATCCGAATACGGTGGAACTGCTGGGACTGGATGATGACCAGTACCTGATCAAAACCGCGCTGGGCAAGGAACTCCTGGATCACAAGGATCTTTTTTTGTCAAAAAGGGCGGCAAAGTCTTTCGGGGGCTATGCGAGTGCTCAGCTGCGCAGGCTTCAGAATGCCATCGCAAGGGATTCCTTGCCGCAGGCTGAAAAGGAGCGTCACATTTATAATTCTGTAAAAAATGCTCTGGAAGATTTTGAGAAAAAGAATATGTTGTCGGATAAGGGCTCTCTCCGTATTTACATAGATAAATCCGAAAATCCAGCCTTTGAAAAAGAGATTTTTATCGATGCTGAGTATAGGCATTTGCCGCTCAGAGATTACAACAATATGCTGGGTGTGATGAACCATGTTGTCAGGGATTATGATAAGATCGGAAAGAGAAACCGCAAAAAGGACGATAACCATTTAAATAAGCATGCGATGCATCTGATCCGGCTTTTTATGATGGCCATCGATATTCTGGAAAAAGGGGAGATCAAAACGCACAGAACGGAGGATATGGGTCTGTTAAGAAAAATCCGGGAGGGTGGTTTTCTGAGGGAGAATAAAACTTTTTCCGGCGAGTTTTATGATATGCTGGCAGATTACGAAAACAGATTGGAACAGGCGGCGAAATACTCAGCGCTGCCGGATAATCCGGATATGGAGAAGGTCGGAAAGTTTGTGGAGTATGTGAACAGGAGAACGGTCGATGACAGTTTTTGACAGTGGAATGTCATCACATGGATTTGTTTCGATACGGGGGATTCAGATGAAAGCGGAAATATTAGATAAACTTGCACAGATAGAAGCGGCGGAGCATGTCAGTATTTTGCATGCGGTGGAATCCGGCAGCAGAGCCTGGGGCGTGGAGTCTCCGGACAGCGATTACGACGTGAGATTTATTTATGTGAGAGCAATGAAGGACTATCTGTGTATCAGAGAAAAGGGGAATGTGATTGAGTGGCCGCTGGATGAGGTGTTCGACATAAACGGTTGGGACTTGAAAAAAACGCTTGTCCAGTTTCAGCGGGGTAATGCCACTTTATTTGAATGGGCAAACTCACCTGTGGTATATAAAACTACAGATTTGTGGGAAAAGATATACGATGCCTGCCGTTCGTATTTCTCCGAGAAGGCAGCGCTATATCACTATTACGGCACGGCTAAGAGTACATTTCGCCAGTATCTGCAGGAAGAGTTTGTACCATATAAAAAATATGTCTATGCACTCAGACCACTGTTGGCCTGCAGATACATAGAGACTTGCCACTGCGTTCCGCCGGTGAGATTTGATGAGCTGCTTCGTCAGAATCTGCCGGATGAATTGACTGTACAGATCAATGAGATGCTGCAGGTGAAGGATCGGAGTGATGAAAAGGATAGAAATCCTGGTCTTCCGGTGCTCAGGAAATATATCGCGAAAGAGATAGACAGGTATGAGCAGATGTTAAAGAAAATGCCGGAAGACAGAGTGTTGGATTGGGAGCGGTTAGATCAGATATTTTTGGCGAGTCTGTAATCCAGGCCTCATCTGTGGTTTACATGTTGTTTTGAAAAGTTTTATAAATAGAATATTCCTGCAGGTTTTCGGGAGGCGGAAAGAGGCCATCTTGTTTGACGGCCCCTTTCTGCAATAAAATGTTATTCAGGTCTGGATTCAGCTGTTCGGTATCCGCAGTACCTGCCCGATCTGCAGAGTATCGCTGTTTAACCCGTTCAGGTTTTTGATCGCATCGACCGTTGTGCCAAATCTTTGTGCTAACTGCCAGAGTGTGTCGCCGGCACGGACGGTATAATCAAAATACGGGGCTGGCATCGTCGACGCAGAAGGAATTTTGAGTATCTGCCCTATGCTCAGATTGTTGTCGGGCAGGCCGTTTAAATGGATGATCGCATCAACGGTCGTATGATAGCGCTGCGCTAACAACCACAGAGTATCCCCTGAGCGGACAACGTATTCAAAGTACGATCCGTCTGAGGTACCTGTTGTTGGAATTTTAAGTATCTGTCCGATGCGCAGATCATCGGTTTTGAGTCCATTTAAACTTTTGATCGCGTCAACCGTCGTGCCAAAACGTTGTGCCAACAGCCAGAGTGTATCCCCGGAACGGACAACATATTCGGTAACCCCTGTATCGGTGGATGGCGGAATCACATTGTCCGCTCCGAGATAAGTATCGTACAGAGCCTGCCATGTGAGCGGTCCTACGATGCCGTCCGATGAAAGTCCCGCCGCATTTTGAAATGCCGCGACTGCCTGCTGTGTTTCTGTTCCGAAGCTTCCGTCCTGGGCCGGAGCCGGAATGGCGGAATTAAATTCGGCGGCCATGTTTAAAAGATACTGCAGAGTAATAACATCCTGTCCCGATGACCCGATGCGGAGAACCGAGGAGGGAGGAACGGTTCCGATTCCGAGGGAGGTTCCCTCGCTGTCCAGTTCGGCAAGTCTGGTCACAGAGGTGTAAAGGTAGGAAAGTTTATTCCAGGTAGATTTCCCGACTATGCCGTCGGCCGCCAGATTAAAAATATTTTGAAATCTGACAACAGCTGCTCTTGTACTTTCTCCGAACACGCCGGTTTCATCTGTGACCTCGGGAATCGCCGGGTAATTACGCCGAATCCTGTTCAGATAAGTCTGGATCGTCTGTACGTTGAGACCTGTGCTCCCCATTTTAAGTGCAGTACCGGGATAGGAAAACAGAACCCCGGTGATAATATTTGTCTCTGCAATTTCTATATCTTTCGGGTAATAGGAACGAAGTATCTGCAGGGGGCTCAATCCCTGATTCGCCAGTGTGATTGTTCCCCACTGGGACAATCCCGGGCAGGATGCAGTGGTACCGTTGCAGAAGGATGTAAAATAAGGTGAGATCTGCCCTGCCCTGCGCACGTATTCATTGAAAATTTCATCTACGATCCGGCTGATGGATTCATAGATATTCCGCCCATATACAAAATACTGGTCGTAGGCGGTACTGTTTGTTATGTCAAAGAGATAGTTGCGGCTTCTGTACCACTCAGTGAAAACTCGATTTAGCGCAAAAGTGATGATGGCATAAATATTTGCACGCAGGGACGCCTCGGGCCAGGTGGGATAAATTTCGCTGCTGGCGACATTTTTCACATAACTGGGAAAAGACACCTGGACGTTGGCAGCAGTCTGACCGGGGGCACCAAGATGTACTGTGATCGGATTCGGGATGACTACCTGGCGGAGTACCTGGGGATCTTCCGAAGCGGGAGCCTCCTGGGGGCGGGGGCCTGTCATGGAGACAGCGGGCGGGCCTATCTGAATTTCTGTCACGGTTGGGATGCGCTGTGCCTCTCTCATCGGGACAAATTCGATCGGTTGAAGCGCTGTCTCACCTTCCAGAATCGGAATACCGGAAATATGGACAGAATTAAAACCCTTTGCGAAAGCGAGTACATGATAACTGATATACGGTATTCCCTGGAAATTTGGATCTAAGGACAGAGAACGGTCCAGAGTTTCCAGGGAAATCTTCTCCGTCTCTCCGCTTTCATCTGTTGTCAGATGATAAATATTTTTTTCTCTGCCATCCATGATCCAGATCTGAGCTCCGCTTAGCGGGAGGGCATCGTGAGCTGTCCGGGCCTGTATTATCAAATAACCGATAGCCATAACAAGTAATCTCTCCTTTAAAAAGCAAATATTGCTTATTCATTATATAGATATGAAAAACAGGCGATTATGGTTCCTTTATTCCCGCAACAATTTCAGGGAAACCGGATCACAGACAGGTGATTTGCAAATATTGACTTTAAAAATGCTCGTACTATAATATACTTAGCAATGCAAAACATGTGTGATAAGGAGGGGCAGATAATATGACAGCCGAGACAGTTATTTCATCAGTGGCAGCGCTGGTGTGTATAGCACCTGTTATTATAATAGGCATTGTTCAATACAGAAGTAAAGAGCCGGTTGGTTTCTGGTCAGGAAAGAAACCGCCCCAAAAAGAACAGATTACAGATGTAAAAGAGTATAATCGAAAACATGGACTTATGTGGATAGCATTGGGAGTGGGGTTTCTTCTCTGCTTTGGCTGCGGGATTCTTATCGGAGGGTTGGCAGCAGGGTATTTGTGTATGATAGAGGTGATGGGAGGCATAGCGGCAATGGTTGTCCGTCATGGGAAGCTGGATCGTATGTACCGAAAAAAGGATGGAGATGAGTAGGAGGGTTTTAAAGTATGTTATTTGTACAATATCCGAAATGTTTCACCATCCGTTCGGCATTTTTCCGGCGGCGGAGACAATGCGAAACGATACGATGCCGGAAAGGACCGGCGAAAAATAAAATTTCCTCTTGCCAAACTGAAAAAAACAGCTATAATGTATAAAGGTACAAAAAACTAATATTTATACATAAAAATGCATAAATAAGAAGGAGGAATTATTATGAAAAAGAAATGGTTGGCGGTATTGATGGCAGTATCCGTGGCAGCAACTCTTGCGGCATGCGGCAGCAATGCAGCACAGGAGAGCACAGAGCCTGCGGCTGAGACGGAGGAGACAGCGGAAGATACGGCGCAGCAGGAGAGTGAAGCGCCGGCGGAGGAAACAGCGGCGCCGGAGTCTGCTGGGTTGGAAACAGTGACAGAGGGAGTCCTGACGGTGGCGACCAGCCCGGACTTTGCACCCTATGAGTTCTATGCGATTGGCGAGGACGGAAATCCTACTCTTGCCGGGTTTGATATGGCGTTAGCACAGTACGTGGCGGACTATATGGGACTGGAACTGGAAGTGATCCCGATGGATTTTGACGGCGTGCTGAGCGAACTGCAGATGAAGAATGTTGACCTCGGTATGGCAGGCCTCTCCCCGGATCCCACCCGTGAGGACGCTATGGACTTTTCTGATATCTATTATGAGGGCGGACAGTCTCTTGTGACAGTGAAGGCAAACGCAGACACCCTGAACAGCTTTGAGGCGTGCAATAAGTCGGATGTTTCCGTGGGCGCGCAGATCGGTTCTATACAGATGGATCTTGCCAATGAGTTTTCCGCGGACGCGGATATCGTGGCGCTTCCGAAGGTGACGGATATCATCAGCGAACTGTTGGGCGGCAAACTGGATGCGGCATATATCGAGACGGCTGTGGCTGAGAGCTATCAGAAAAACTATCCCGATCTGGAGATCGTGCTGGACGTGCCTTACGACGTGGCTGGTTCTTCCATCGGTGTGAGCAAAGGAAACACAGCGCTCCTGGCGGCGGTGAATGAGGCGATCGCAGCGGCGATTGAAGACGGCTCCATGGATCAGTTTGTTGCGGAGGCAAATGAACTGGCGGCAGGCGAGAAGTATGAGGGCCTGTTGAACGAAGAGGGTCAGGTAGAGGAATAAAGAATAGCAGCACCCGGAGGGCGCGGCTGTTCGCTGCGGTGCAGTCGGGAGAAGCGAGGCTTCTTCCGACTGCACCGGTTCCCGTATTACTTCGCGCCACGATAAAGCAAATTACAATCAGGGGTGTCAGTTACATAAGAGTGGAAAGGAATACCTCATGGATCAATTTATCAAGCTATCCAATTTTTCGAAGATTGCGCCCTATGCGCAGTTGTTCAGGCAGGGACTGCTGGTTACCATTCTGTTATCATTGTTTACGGTAATCATCGGTTTCTGTCTCGCTTTAATTTTGGCATTAATGCGTATGTCAAACTTCAGGCCTTTTCGTTTTCTGGGAATCGATAAGGAAGGGCATCAGAAGGAGGGCGGCGCGCTGGCGGCGATCAGCAAGTTTAATCCGTTGGCGTTTCTGGCGACGGCCTATGTGGAGATTCTGCGATCCACACCTGTGATCGTGCAGATTTTTATCATTTATTTCGGTGTGTTCAGCATTATAGAACTGCCGAATTTCCAGTTGTTTGGCTTTATCAAATTCGGCAGATTCTTTCCCGGCGTCGTGGCGCTCGGAATGAACTCCGGCGCATATCTCTGCGAGATAATCCGTGCAGGCATCCAATCCATAGACGGCGGACAGACGGAAGCGGCGAGATCTCTCGGTCTATCCCAGACACAGAATCTTCGGCATATTATTCTGCCCCAGGCACTTAAGAATATCCTGCCCGCGATTGCGAACGAGTTCGTTGTGATCATCAAGGAATCTGCCATTACCTATACGATCGGCGTACAGGATATCATGTCGGCGGTGAATGCGGTAAAGGGGGCGACTTTTGTGATTCTGGAGCCGCTGCTGGTGGCGACGGCAATTTACTTCTGCCTGTGTTTCCCCACATCCAAGCTGATTGCTTACTTTGAAAGGAGAATGAGCCATGGCGACAAGAGATAGCCTGATACGGGTCAGGGATTTGAAAAAGCATTATCACGGCGGTTCCATCCGGGCGCTGGACGGTGTGACCGTAGATATTGAATTCGGGGATGTGATGGTGGTGATCGGGCCTTCCGGTTCGGGAAAGTCCACGTTCCTGCGGAGCCTGAATCTTCTGGAGGAGCCCACCGGCGGCGCTATTTACTTTGAAGGTACGGATATCACGAAGAAAAAGTATAAGGATGAGAAAGGGAAGACCGTTAAGCTCGATGTGGATGGACTTCGGCAGAAAATGGGAATGGTTTTCCAGCACTTTAATCTGTTCCCCCACATGACCATTCTGGAGAATATGACGTTGGCGCCGATCAAAGTGAAGAAGATGGGCAAGGCGGAGGCGGAACAGAAGGCGCTCGCGCTTTTAGAGCGGGTAGGACTGAAAGACCGTGCGGGCGATTATCCGATCCAGCTTTCCGGCGGACAGAAGCAGCGTGTGGCGATCGTGCGTGCCCTTGCCATGGAGCCGGAGGTGATGTTGTTCGACGAACCGACCTCGGCGCTTGACCCGGAGATGGTCGGCGAGGTTCTGGATGTCATGAAGGGGTTGGCCAGAGAGGGAATGACGATGGTCGTGGTCACTCACGAGATGGGATTTGCCAGGGAAGTGGGCAACAGGGTGCTTTTTATGGCGGACGGTCTTTTGCTGGAGCAGGGAAGTCCGGAAGATATTTTTGAGAGACCAAAGAGTCCAAGACTGCAGGAATTTTTATCGAAAGTGTTGTGAGAAGGAGAAGGAAAATGAAGTCGGAAAAGCGGGCGGCGCTGACAGCGATAGAAGAAAAAAAGGCGATCATCTTCGAGGTGGCGGACCGGGTCTGGGAATATGCGGAGTTATCACTGCAGGAATACAGATCCTGCAGCCTGTACTGTGATGTGCTGGAAAGGGAAGGATTTCGGGTGGAAAAAGGAATTGCCGGGATAGAGACCGCTTTTTCGGCGAGCTTTGGCAGCGGGCGGCCCGTGATCGGCATACTGGCGGAGTACGACGCGCTCTCGGGGCTCTCCCAGAAAGCGGGGGCCGTCGGCAGGGAAGAGCTGGAGAGCGGCGGAAACGGACACGGCTGCGGGCACAATCTGCTGGGTGCGGGTGCGTTGGCAGCAGCGCTCGGGCTCAAAGCCTATCTGGAGCAGGCGAAACGTTCCGGCACGGTGGTGCTCTACGGCTGCCCAGGGGAGGAGGGCGGCGCGGCGAAAGCCTTCATGGCGAGGGACGGTGTCTGGAGTGAGCTGGATGCGGCGCTCACCTGGCATCCCGAAGATGTGAACGAGGTGACGACGGGCTCCTCCAACTCCTGTATACAGGTACAGTATAAGTTCATCGGCACAGCGTCCCATGCGGCAGGAGCTCCGGAGAAGGGCAGGAGCGCGCTGGATGCCGTGGAGCTGATGAATATCGGCGTCCAGTTTTTGCGGGAACACATGAGCGACAGAGCGAGAATCCACTACGCGATCACGGATGCCGGCGGATGCAGCGCTAATGTGGTTCAGCCCAGGGCGAGCGTGCTCTATATGGTACGTTCCAACCATGTGGCGGAGGCGGTAGAGCTGCAAAAGAGAGTGGACAGGATAGCGGAAGGCGCCTCACTGATGACGGAGACCGTTTTCGAGAGAAAATTTATCGACGGCTGTGCGGATACGGTCTGTAATCATGTGTTGGAGAAAGTGCTGTACGATAATTTTGAGCAGTTGGGGGTCCCGACATATACGGAGGAAGAGAATGCATATGCGGACAGGCTCGCGGCAGAGTTTGACACACGGAATTATTATCCCGGCATTGCGGCGAAATACGATGCGGATGCGAGAGAGGCGGTGGAGAGGAGGCAGAAAGAGTGCGGTCATGCCATGAATGCGTTTCTGGCGCCTATGTATACCGGGGAAGCTTTTGAACCGGGATCTACTGATGTGGGTGACGTGAGCTGGCTGACGCCCACGGCGCAGATCCATGTGGCGGCATGGCCAAACGGCTGCCCCGGTCACAGCTGGCAGATCGTGTCCTGCGACGGAACGCATATCGGGCATAAGGCGGCGCTGCAGGCGGGCAGAGTGCTGGCGGCGGGAGCTGTGGACCTGTTTGAGAATCCCGACCTGTTGAAAAGGGCGAGGGAGGAGTTTGAGAGAAGGACAAAGGGTGGTTTCACTTGTCCGATTCCTGAGGGGGCGGTGCCTGTGGTGCCGGATTAACTCTCTTCTTATGCGTATTTATTCTGGCTATTTTTCCGCCTTTCAGGAAGTGATAGAGCGTGTACTGCTCTTCAAGCGACATTTCACGGATGGTTCCCGCCAGGTCTTCCAACAGTCTGGTATCACTGCTTTTACCGGAGAAGAACTGTGCGGGAGTAATTTCAAAATAATCACAGATCTTGTAGAGAGAATTGAGGGAGGGAAGTATATTTCCGGAGGAGACTGCCTGTATGTAGCCTTTGCTGAAACCGAGGTCAAGGCTGAGCTGGTATTCGGAAATACCGTGCTCTATACGAAGCTTTGTGATTCGTTCCGCGACAAATCTGGTATCGGGGTTATTTTTATTCATGGCAGTATCTCCTTATAATTTGTGTCAGATTTCTTTCTCAAAATGCTGATAATCTTTGCTGGAACGCCAGTTGCCGCCCCAGGTGAAGCCGTGCTGTGTAAACAGCACAAAGGCCGGATCTTCTGTGTCGATCTTATAGGAGAAAGATTGACTGCGGTCGGCGTAGAGCTCGCTCCCGGCAGGAGCGATGTTGACAGAACCATCCCCCCGTCGGGTGACGTAAGGATTATAAAACGGATTGAGGTCGATGGCAAGTCCGTAGGCGTGATTGGACAGCCGGCCGGAGGGAAGCGCTCTGTAGTTAAAGCAGGAGGTATTGTTATCCTGCATGGAGAGGGAATCGTCGCCCTGATACTCATCCACAAGGCATATTTTCTCAATGGGGTAACGGAGATTGTAAAGTTCATAAAATATTTCCAGCAGGTCCTGGGCGATGGCCTTATGACAGATCAGTTCGCCGTTTTGGACGTTGCCGTCGAAATCATAGTGGAGTACGTTTACATAGCGGAGTGTGTCGTAGGAAATGGCGGCTTCGCTGTCGTCGGCAGGGTAGGAGATGCCGGTGATCCGTTCCTTTACGGTATCGTTTAAAGGCTCATAGTAGAAGCCCTCGCTGTAGGTGGTTCGATCTTTCGCGGGAATGTCCTCCTGCTCCTCTTCCGACAGCTCAGGTTCTCTCTGAAGCGGTTCGGACTTTTTCTCAGGCGGTGAGAATTCTCTTTCAGGTATTTCAGAGTTTTTCTCAGTGGGGGGCGCTGTTTCCTGCACCTGCTTTTGGGCAAGATCTTCCAGGGTTTCTCCGCCGCCAAACAGGTCACTTCTGGCAAATATGGCGCAAAAAACGATCAGAGCAAGGAGGACGCCCATGTTTTTATACAGTATTTTCTTCTGTTTTTTATTCAAATATTTCTTACCCATACAGCGATTATATCACATTTTTCATGGCTTGTAATCAGGAATGATATCTTGTATAATGTGAAAAGTGAGGCTGAAGATGGAAATTATAAAGACGGAAAACCTTGTTTTTGATTATATCAGGCGCGATGAGGAAGGC
This sequence comes from uncultured bacterium, assembly GCA_947643595.1. Lineage (GTDB taxonomy): Bacteria > Bacillota > Clostridia > Lachnospirales > Lachnospiraceae > 1XD8-76. Next base: position 10,416 of record CANRWP010000020.1, read on the forward strand.
AATGTGGAAGGAATCACGACGGCGGTTGACAATGTAAACCTCGAAGTGATGCCCGGGGATTTTATTGCCGTTCTGGGGCATAACGGCTCAGGAAAATCTACGCTGGCAAAGCATTTTAATGCGATTTTGATGCCCACCGAGGGGACTGTGTGGGTGGATGGCATGGACACCGGGGACGCGGACAGGCTCTGGGAAATCCGGCAGAGAGCCGGTATGGTGTTTCAGAATCCGGACAACCAGATCATCGGACAGGTCGTGGAGGAGGACGTTGGTTTCGGACCGGAAAATATGGGCGTTCCGACGAAGGAGATCTGGGAGAGAGTCGAGGAGAGCCTGAGGGCGGTGGGGATGTATGAGTTTCGCAAGTATGCGCCTAACAAGCTGTCCGGGGGCCAGAAACAGAGAGTTTCGATCGCCGGAGTGCTGGCGATGCACCCGAAGTGCATTGTGTTGGATGAGCCCACGGCCATGCTGGATCCGGGCGGCTGCCGGGAAGTGATACGCTCGGTGCGTGCTCTGAACGATGTGGAGAGAGTGACGGTAATTCTGATTACACATTATATGGAAGAGATCGTCTACGCGGACAAAGTGTTCGTGATGGACGGCGGCAGGATCGCCATGCAGGGAACGCCCCGGGAAATCTTTTCCCAGGTGGAAAAATTGCAGGAGCTGAGGCTGGATGTACCAAAAGTGACACTGCTGTCACATGAATTGAGAAAGAGCGGACTGCCCCTCCCGCCGGGGATCCTGACGGTGAAGGAGCTGGTGGGCGCGCTGGGAGCTCTGTATAGCGGGAGAAAGTAGATGGCACTTATTTTAGATCATGTGACATATGAATACGGAAGAGGGACGGAGCTTCTGGTGAGAGCGTTGAACGATGTAAACCTGGTCATACCGGACGGGCAGTTTATCGGGCTGATCGGGCACACCGGATCCGGGAAGTCCACGCTGGTGCAGCATTTAAACGGGCTGCTTGCGCCGACATCGGGCCATATCTATTACAATGGGGAGGACATCCACGATAAAGACTTCAGCAGGAGGAGACTGCGGAGCAAGGTGGGGCTGGTGTTCCAGTACCCAGAACATCAGCTGTTTGAGACGGATGTGTTTACGGATGTCTGTTTCGGACCCAGGAATCTGGGGCTCGACAGGAAAGAGACGGAGCTCAGAGCCTATGAGGCGCTGAAGCAGGTGGGGCTGCCGGACGATTGTTTCTATCAGCCGCCCTTTGACCTCTCCGGCGGTCAGAAACGCCGGGTGGCGATCGCGGGAGTGCTGGCCATGAAACCGGAGGTGCTCGTGCTGGATGAACCTACGGCGGGATTGGACCCGAGGGGCAGAGATGAGATCCTCGGACTGGTGGCTTCCATCCGGGAGGAACAGAATATCACGGTGATACTGGTCTCTCACAGTATGGATGATGTGGCGGAGTATGTGGACAGAGTTGTGGTGATGAATAAAGGCAGTGTGTGTTTTGACGATACGCCGAAACGTGTTTTTGCCCACAGGGAGGAGCTGGAGACGATGGGACTTTCCGTCCCTCAGGTGACGGACATCATGCATGCCCTGAAAAAAGCCGGATGGGATGTGGGAACAGACGCCATAACGATAGAAGAGGCGAAGGAAGAAATTCTGCGGCGGCTCAAGTGAGCGCCGCGATATCGTAAATAGGGATTGGAAATGATAAGAGATATTACGTTAGGACAATACTATCAGACGGATTCCGTGGTGCACAGGCTGGATCCCCGCGTGAAGCTGATCGCTACGCTTTTGTTTATCTGTTCTTTGTTTGTGGTAAATCAGGCGGCGGGGTATGTTGTGGCAGTTGTATTTCTGGCGCTTGCAATTCGATTGTCTCATGTACCTTTTCGGTTTATGGTGCGGGGAATGCGGGCCATCCTGTTTCTGCTCGTTCTGACCTTTGGGTTTAACCTTTTTCTGACACCGGGGGAGGCGGTTTTTCAAGTCTGGAAACTTACGGTCACAAGAGAGGGCATCACGATGGCGGTAAAAATGGCGGTGAGACTGTCTCTGCTGATCATCGGTTCTTCCGTAATGACGTTGACCACGACTCCCAACAATTTGACGGACGGCCTGGAAAGGCTGTTGAAGCCTCTGCAGAAACTCAGAGTGCCGGTCCATGAGATCGCGATGATGATGTCGATCGCGCTGCGGTTTATCCCGATACTGCTGGAGGAGACTGACAAGATCATGAAAGCGCAGACGGCGAGAGGGGCGTCCTTTGATGAGGGGAATCTGCTGCAGAGGGCGAAGAGCATGGTGCCGCTTCTGGTGCCGTTGTTTATTTCGGCATTCCGCAGGGCCAACGATCTGGCGATGGCGATGGAAGCCCGCTGCTATCGGGGCGGCGATGGGCGGACGAAGATGAAGCCGCTGCACTATGAAAAGAGGGATTATCTGACGTATGTGGTGCTCCTGGCGTATTTTGCGGTCTGTATCGTGATCGGAAGGATCATGCCCTGGGGGAGAATTTTTTAGAGAATGCTTCAGGGGAAGGCAGAGAAGATGAGGCGGAGCGAAGGATGCAGGAAAGAAAAAGAGTATGCCTGAGGGTGGCCTATGACGGAACCGCTTACTGCGGCTGGCAGGTGCAGAAAAACGGGAAGACCATAGAAGGAGAGCTGAACAGGGCTTTGTCGGAACTGACCGGGGAGGAGATACAGGTGATCGGCGCCAGCAGGACGGATGCGGGAGTGCACGGGCTCTGCAATGTAGCGGTGTTTGACACCCGCTCCCGGATACCGGGGGAAAAGTTTTCCTATGCGTTAAATCAGCGGCTTCCGGAGGATATCCGGGTGCGCGCGTCGAAGGAGGTGCCGGTGGATTTTCATCCGAGACACTGCAGGAGCAGGAAGACTTACGAATATCACATTTATAATGCAGTTTTTCCGAATCCGCTGAGGCGATTGTATTCCTGTTTTACTTATGTACCGCTGGAGGAAGAAAGGATGAGCCGGGCGGCAGCTTATCTGGTGGGAGAACACGATTTTGCCAGTTTCTGCAGCGCGGGAAGTCAGGCGGAGACGACGGTCCGGACAATTTACAGTCTGGATGTGGCAAGAGACGGCGAGGAGATCGTGATCCGCGTGACCGGAAACGGTTTTTTATACAATATGGTACGGATCATTGCAGGGACTCTGATGGAAGCGGGAAGCGGGCGCATGGAACCAGAGGAAATCCCGGAAATTTTGGAGGCGAGAGACAGGGCGGCAGCAGGTCCTACAGCCCCTGCCTGCGGGCTGGTTTTGAAGGAACTTGAAATAGAGGATGAGCAGTGACAAAAATGCCAAAAATACCCGGAATTTTGGAAATTCGGCTTGACAGATAAAAAGGGGAATTATATAATGTTTAATTGTGACAACACTTTCTGACAGCCTGCCAAAGCCCCGGCAAACTGTTGGAATATTGGAGGAGGATTTGTTCTTTGCGAGGACATATGGCCCGGACATCCGTATGAGAGGCGAAGGACATCCGGTGAAAGAAGCTTTTGATGAGAATAGATTTTGTATGGAGGAAACGTGATGAAAACATTTATGGCAAGTCCTGCTCCGATCGATAGAAAATGGTATGTAGTAGATGCTACAGATATGACACTTGGACGTTTGGCATCTGAAGTTGCGAAGGTGCTGAGAGGAAAAAATAAGCCTGTTTTTACACCGCACATGGATACAGGTGATTATGTGATCGTTGTAAATGCAGAGAAGATCAAAGTTAGCGGTAAGAAGATGGATCAGAAAATATACTACCGTCATTCCGATTATGTGGGCGGTATGAAAGAAGTTACATTGAAAGAAAAGCTTGCAAAGAAACCGGAAGAAGTAATTGAACTTGCTGTAAAAGGCATGCTTCCCAAAGGCCCCTTAGGGAGACAGATGTATAAAAAGCTTTATGTTTATGCAGGTCCAGATCACAAGCACGCTGCACAGAAACCTGAAGTATTAACATTTTAACCAAAAGGACTGAAAGGAGAAGAGTAAAATGGCTAAAGCAGCAAATAATTTTTACGGTACAGGTAGAAGAAAAAAATCTATTGCCAGAGTATTTTTGAAACCCGGCAAAGGAAATATTACAATAAATAAGAGAGATATCGACGAATATTTCGGTCTTGAGACCTTGAAGGTTATCGTTCGCCAGCCGCTGACGCTGACCGGGACGACAGATAAGTTTGACGCTGTCATTACAGTAAAGGGCGGCGGAACGACCGGCCAGGCAGGAGCGATCAGACACGGCATCGCGAGAGCGCTTCTCACGGTGGATAACGACTACAGACCTGCGCTTAAGAAAGCCGGTTTTCTGACGAGAGACCCTCGTATGAAAGAGAGAAAGAAATACGGTCTCAAAGCAGCGAGACGCGCACCGCAGTTTTCAAAGAGATAAGCAGTTATCTGCGAACAAAAAAGCCTATAAAAAAGCCCGAATACATGCATTCAAGGGCTTTTTTATATGCTTTTTTGTTCATAGGAACGCAAGAATGACCGAGATGCAGCGAAGCGGAATCGAGGTTATCCTTGCGCTAACAGATAACGTCCGGAAATTTGAACGTATCTTACTCTTCCTGTCCCAATATCTCATCCAGAGTTTCTATCAGTTTTTCAATATCGATGGGCTTTGCAATATGCCCGTTCATACCGTTTTGCAGAGCCTCCTGCTTATCGGATTCAAAGGCATTGGCAGTCATCGCCAGAATAGGGATCGAGGACAGTGTCGGATCGCTCAGCTTCCGGATGGCATTGGTGGTTTCGTATCCGTTCATGACAGGCATCTGGATATCCATCAGGATCAGCTGATAGTATCCCGGTTCCGCGCTTTTCAGCATATCGATGGCTGCCTGACCGTTTCCGGCGACATCTACGGAAAAGCCCGCTTCCTCCAGGATCACCACAGCGATTTCCTGGTTCAGTTCATTATCCTCGGTCAGAAGGATACGTCCTGAGCGGTTTGCTTTTTGAATCGGTGATTCCGATTTATTCACTTTATCCGCATTTACGATCGAGTTGAGACATCTGTGCAGTTCCGAGAAGAACAGCGGTTTACTGCAAAATGCGGTGACGCCGGCTTCTCTGGCTTCCTCTTCGATATCGCTCCAGTCATAGGCAGTGAGGACTATGATAGGTACGTCTTCGCCTGTCTCCTGGCGGATTCGCCTGGCCACTTCAACTCCGTTGAGATCCGGCAGAAGCCAGTCGATGATATAGACAAAGAAACTGTCATTTCTCATGACCGCCTGGCGGGTGCGCAGCACAGCCTCTTTTCCGGAAAGAGTCCATTCCGCCCTCAGGCCGATCTGCTGCAGCATGGCGGTGACACTGTCGCAGGTGTTAAAGTCATCGTCCACCACAAGCGCTCTGAAACCGGTCAGTTCGGGAATATCGCGGGATTCTTTTTCGCCGGAGTGATGAAGACGGAGAGCGAGGGAGACAATACATTCGGTTCCCATCCCCTGAACACTCTTGACAGTGATGGAGCCATTCATCATATCGACGATGTTTTTGGTGATAGCCATGCCGAGGCCTGTTCCCTGAATACCGCTGATGGTGGAGTTGCGCTCTCTCTCAAAAGGTTCGAAGATGCGTGCTACAAATTCTTCACTCATACCGATTCCCGTGTCTTTTATATGGAATTCGTAGTTGGCAAAACCGGCCAGTGTTCCAGGCTTTTCGATAACTTTCAGGCTCACCATGCCGCCGGCACCGGTATATTTTATTGCGTTGCTCAACAAATTCAGGAGAACCTGATTCAGGCGCAGTCTGTCACAGAAAATCTCTTCATGGAGGATATCCACGGCATCCATATAGAGATCGAGCTGTTTGGCATGAATATCTCCCTGTGTGATGTTGCGCAGTTCATGAAGGATATCGGGCAGAGAACAGGGCTCCTCCTCCAGATGGATTTTTCCGCTCTCGATATGGCTCATATCCAGAATATCGTTGATCAGGCTGAGCAGATGATTGCCGGAGGTCATAATTTTTTTCAGATATTCCTCCACCTGATTTTTGTGGTCGATATGCGAGATTGCCAGTGTCGTAAAGCCTATGATCGCATTCATGGGGGTGCGGATATCGTGGGACATATTGGAGAGGAAGGTGCTTTTCGCCCTGCTGGCGCGGTTTGCCTGGGCGAGAGCATCCTCCAGCAGAGCATTTCTCTCGCGATCGCTCCTGGTCTCGTCATCTATGCTGCGGAACCCCAGAACGATGCCGTGGCTTTTTTCCCAGTCTCCCGCCCGCACGACTTTCATTTGGAAGTATCTGATTTCGCCGCAGCAGACGGTGCGGAAATTGACGGAGCAGACTAATTTTGTGGTCAGAACCTTGGCCAGATACTCCCGCGAAGCGGTCTGGCGCAGAATATCCCGGTCTTCCTCGTGGACGCCGATCTCTATGTAACGCTCAATGCATTCTTCCAGAGACAATTCTCCTGAAAAAATGGGGACGAGATAATTCTTTGGGCAATCCCCGAGACGGAGCGTGGTTCCCTTTCCGGTATTCAGGTCAAAAAAGCAGACGAGATTGTATTCCACACTGAGTGCATAAATAAGCTCCAGGTGACGTTTTTCTGTCTCCTGTCTGATCTTTTCCTCCTGTACTTTCTGGGCGGTACAATCCAGAATATAGCGTTGATAAAGTAATTCTCCGTTCTCTTCTATCAGTTTTACATTCCCCATCACATGGAGAATATCACCGTCCGTATGCCGTATGCGGTACTCTGTGCTGACGCTGTCTCCGGGTTTTTCCAGGGATCTGATCTTATTCTGAAGTTCTTCCCTGTCCTCGTCCAATACGGTTGGGGCCACCAGGTCAAATCCGTCCTTCAGCATAGCTTCGGCGGAAGAGTATCCCAGAATATCCAGGGCGGCGGGGTTGATGCTGACCAGACGCGAACCGTCCAGAGAATGACACATAATGCCGCAGTCCATCGTGGTAAAGAGTGTTTCCAGCGTCTGATTTTTGCGGATGAGTTCCCGGGCATAAGTGCGTTCCTTCGTCACATCGACAGCGACGCCCACCGTTCCCATGACACTCCCGTCCAGATCGTACAGGGGGGATTTGTAGGTGGAGAGGGTGCGCAGCCCCTCGCCGGTCTGTATGGTTTCTTCGGAAACGCAGGTCTTTTTGGTCTCCATCACAATGCGCTCCGATTCGATGCAGGCGGGGTCATCCTGCTCCACATCCCAGATGTACGCATGGCCTCTTCCCTGTACCTGGGCTTTGGTTTTTCCGACAGTATCACAGAAGCTGTCGTTTACCTTTTCATGGATTCCGTTTTTATCCTTAAACCAGATCAGATTGGGAGAGTTGTTGATAACGCTCTCCAGATAATGGCTGGTCTGCCTGCCGTCATTGGAGATTTTACAATTTTGCTGCCAGCGCAGAAAGTGAAAGCGCAGTTCCGCCTCAGACATGGGAAGAGTCCAGATGTCCTTCACTTCAGACAGACTGTCCGTCAGGCATTCCACCTGTTCTTTTTCGGCGAGCAGGATCAACTCGGCGTCCGCCTTTTTCTGTGCGATCAGCGTCCGCAGTACGGAGGTGATATCTATACCCCGCAGATCTGCCAGAATGACATCGGCTTTGGCGGTCAGATCTTTTTGGGGATCGCTGCTCTCCTGAAACGCATGGATAAACGGTTCCAGAGGCGGCATTCCTTTTAATGGCGCAAACAGTTCGGGCTGATGGCCAATGAAATAAAATCGCAGATGACAATGGTACATAATACTTCCCCTGTGAGTTAATTTTTTATATAAAATAATATATGAAATCTGCACACTCAAGACAGATGGATTCCATAAATATATTTTATCAGTCGTATGATTATGTGTCAAGGTTCACCGGTGTCCGGATGCGGATAAAAAGGGGCAATTTTGAGGGGAGATAATAAAAATAAAATCAGCGGCTTTCGACACAATTTCACAAAAAGCGTCATAAAATACAGTACCATAACAAAATGAAAGGAGAACGATTATGGCTACTTTTACAAATCAGGCGGTATTGTCATACAACGGTATTACCACCAGCTCCAATGTGGCGACGGGCGAGATCGTGGAGGTTTTATCCGCGTCGAAGGATGTGCTGTCATCGGAGTACGGGACAGGTGATACGGTGGCTTATGTGATCAATATTGTCAATTCGGGCAATGCGCCTTTCACGGCTTTGACCGTGACGGACGATCTGGGAGCGTACACCTACCAGCCCGATACGGGGACGGAGAGAACTCTCTATCCGCTGACTTATGTGGACGGATCCATTCGTTGCTACCAGAATGGCGTGGAGCAGGCAGCTCCCGCGGTGACACAGACGGGAGGAATCCGGATTAGCGGCATAGGAGTGCCGGCTGGCGGCAGCACGACCCTGGTCTATCAGGCGAGAACAAATGCGTTTGCAGATCCGCAGATAGGCGGGGAGATCATCAACACCGCAGTCGTGGGCGGCGCGGAGGTGGCAACGCCGATCACGGTCACAGAGACGATGGCGGCAAGGCGAGCGCCGTACCTGACCATACTGAAGAGCATCTCGCCGAGACAGGTGGCGGAAAACGGACAGGTGACGTATACTTTTGACATCCAGAATCTGAGCAACACCGCAGCGACGGAGGAGGATAATGTACAGATCACCGATACATTTGAGCCGATTCTGTCCGGCATCAGAGTAACCTACAACGGAGCGGCGCTGGCCGACACAAATTATACCTACAATGAGACCACAGGTGAGTTTGCCACGAACGCCGGCGCGCTCACCGTTCCGGCGGCATCCTTTACCAGGAACCCGGTGACGGGTGCGTGGAACGGCATACCGGGCGGCGCGGTATTGACTGTGACGGGAATTATTTAATTAAGGATATCCCCGTCGGGCGCTGTCCGGCGGGAGCATCCCCTCGGGGATCTTTCTGTCCTGCGCACTGGACAAAATAAGAAACTGCATATATAATACATTTTAGATAGCCGGAGATATGTCTTAATCATGTAAAGGAGGCGTTTAAAATGCCGGATGTTGTTATTATGACAGACTCTAATTCAGGAATGGCACAGGAAGAAGGGGAGAGATATGGCGTGGAAGTTCTGCCCATGTCTTTTATTATAAACGGAAAAATCTACTACGAGGGAATGGATATCAGTCATGAGGGCTTTTTGAAAAAGTTGAGGGAGGACGCCCAGGTGTCCACATCGCAGCCGGCACCCGGGGAAGTGACGGAGCGCTGGGAAAAACTTTTGAAGCGGCATGACGAGGTAGTCTATATACCGATGTCGGGGGGACTCAGCAAATCCTGTGAGACGGCACAGATTCTGGCGGAGGAGTACGACGGAAGAGTGCAGGTGGTGGACAGTAAAAGGGTATCCGTACCTCAGAAAATGATGGTGCTGGATGCGGTCGCCCTGGCGAAAGAAGGAAAGAGCGCAGTGGAGATCAAGGAGATGCTGGACGGGAGCGCCATGGACTGCGCGATCTATATCGCGGTGGACACGCTGAAGTATTTAAAGAGAGGCGGCCGGATCACTGGCGCTGCAGCGGCAGTGGGAACAGTGCTGAACATCAAACCGGTTCTCCTGATGAGAGGGGAAAAGCTGGATTCCTACGAGAAAGCGAGAGGCATGAAAGGCGCGCGCCGCATCATGTTGCAGGCGGTCCGGGGAGAGCTGGAAGGCTCCTTCAAAGAATACGCGCAGAGAGGGGAGGTCTGTCTCCAGATGGCTCATACCTGTGCGGATGAGGAAATGGCGGCGGAGTGGGAGGCGAGGATACGGGACGAGTTTCCGGATCTTGCGTTGTATTCAGCCAGGCTGCCCCTTTGTACCGCCTGCCATATCGGGCCGGACGGTCTTGGCGTCGGCATTACGAGAAGAATCAGAAAAGATCGGTGATAAAACGGGGGGTGGCCTAGAGCCAGCCCCCGTCTATTGTAAAGATCTGTCCGGTGGCGTAGGAGGGCATGGAGAGCACGGAACATACCATCTCCGCAACTTCCGCCGTGTTTCCCATGCGATCCGCGGGAATGTCCTCGATAAGGGAACGGCGTTCCGCTTCGGAAAGTCTCAGATTCATTTCGGTGTTAATCAGTCCGCAGGCGATGGCGTTGACCTGAATGCCGGAAGGGGCGAGTTCTTTCGCGAGGGCCTTTGTAAAAGCGTTGACGCCGCCCTTGGAGGCGGAGTATGCCACTTCCATGGATGCGCCGTGACTGCCCCAGACGGATGAGATATTGATGATCTTTCCCCGGTGTTTTTGAAGCATCAGAGGAATCGCCTTTCTGCTGGTGAAAAAGAGACTGCTGAGATTCGTGTTGATAACCTGATTCCAGGATTCGGGGCTCATCTCGGAGAGCAGGCCGAAGTAGGAGATGCCCGCATTATTGATCAGAACATCCAGAGACGGGATGTGGCGAAAAAGTTTTTCCACCTCTCTGTTGGAGGACATATCGCACAGAAAAGCGCCCACAGAGACGTTATATTCGCTTTCCAGCCAGGTGGCGAGGGTGTGAAGTTTTTCTTCCGAATGATGGCAGGTCAGATAGAGATCGTAATGTTCGCCTGCCAGTTTTCTCGCAATGGCCTCCCCGATACCCCGCGATGCGCCGGTGATAAGAACTTTCTTGTTCATGGCGGTCCTCCTTTTTTTACAAAATTTCGTTCCTGATTTTATTTTAATATATTTCCATAAAAAAAGATATGTGAAATGATACAAAATATAGCACTTTTGGGAAAAAAGTCGAAAAGTGTCCCCCAAATATTGAATTGTTACAAAAAAAATACGGGCTGGAAAAACACAAAATATAGAATTTGTGTAGATTTTTGAACAAATACGGCGGTTGACAAATATCGGGGAAGGTGATATATTAGTTAACAGATGTAATAATTTTGTAACAAATTTTAAAATGTGTGAAGACGCACAGGAAAATGAGGATTTTATGACACATAAAAAAGGTAGGATAGCGGCATATGGAATGGCGGCAGTCATAGCGGCATCGACTATGAGCATGGATGCCCAGGCGGTGAAGCTGTCGGATGTTTTACCGGCGGCCGGCATAGGCGTGACGATGTCAGATGGCGTTACTCTTGCACAGATACAGGAGAGAGTTTTAGCGGAATCAGAGCAGAATAAGAGTATGGTACTTTCCGTGTCGGAGATGAAGGCGTATCTGGAGGAATATAAGACAGCGCCGAAGACGACTGTTTCGGCAAGTATTGTGAAGGCAGTGGAAGTGCAGCAGGTGCTCGCAGAGCTGGAGACGGAAGAGGCGCCGATACAGGAAGAGACGGGAGAGGCGGATAACGTTATCGCCTCCGTGGCAAATATCGGTCCGAGCGGGGTGCTTTCCTCCGGGGATATGGAAAAGATGACGGAAGAGAGCGTGCCGATGGCTTCCTCTGAGCAGACAGAGGCGCAGGAGAAGCAGACGGAAGAATCTGCGGAGCAGCAGGCGGCATCCGGTGAGGCGGCGAAGACAACAGTGTCGGGGAACAATGAGGAAGCTCCGGAGCAGGAGACGAAAAATACCGACAGTGAAATAGAAAAAAAGGTGATCGAGACGACTCAGTCTACGGCGGAACTGGCGGCGGCAGCGGCAGCCTCCCTGACTGACGAGGAGAGGGAGTTCTCCAATCTGGTGATCGCGCAGGTGAATAACTATGTGAATGTGAGGAGCGATGCCAGCGAGGACAGCGAGGTCGTAGGAAAATTGTATGATAAATCGGTGGGAACTTATCTCTCTGAGAAAGACGGCTGGTATGAGATCAATTCCGGCAATGTGACAGGTTACGTAAAAGCGGAATTCTGTGTGACCGGCAGCGACGCGATAGAACTGGCGAAACAGGTCGGAACGAGGATCGCTACGGTGACGACTACCACGCTGAAGGTGCGGGAAGAGGCTTCCACAGAGTCCACAGTGCTCGGGCTTGTTCCGATCGAGGAGGAGCTGAGCGTAGTCGAAGAAAATGACGGCTGGGTCAAGGTAGATATCGAGGAAGGTTACGGCTGGGTATCTATGGAATATGTGAGTATGCGGACCGATTTTGTGAAGGCCGAGAGCAAAGAAGAGGAAGAAGCAAGGCTGGCGAAAGAGGAAGAGGAGAGAAGGAAAGCCCAGGCGGCAGCTTCAGCCAATTCTAAAAAACCGGAAGCCAGCGGGAATAAGAATTACAATTCTGCGAGCAGCTATATTCCGGCGGGCGGCGGCAGCGCATCCGGTAACGCGGTGGCACAGTTTGCCCTTCAGTTTAAAGGGAACCCCTACGTATGGGGAGGCACCAGTCTGACGAACGGTGCTGACTGTTCCGGGTTTGTGATGAGCGTTTACAAGAACTTTGGGGTGAGCCTGCCTCATTCCTCCACAGCGGACAGAAATGTCGGCAGCAGCGTGGGAAGTCTTGCGGAAGCGCAGCCGGGTGATATTATCTGCTATTCCGGCCATGTGGGAATCTATATCGGCGGAAACCAGATCGTGCACGCGTCAACATCCAAGACGGGCATCATCGTCTCCAACGCAAGTTACAGAAATATTCTGGCGATAAGAAGAATTTTCTAGATTTAATGTTACGGTTTTTCAAAAGAGGGCCGCTGTACGAATGAGTGCAGCGGCTTTCTTAGTGCGCGCTAAAGTTTTCGGAAGTTTATATAATATGGCTTGACAAATAATATTATATGCGATATAGTATTACCAAGATATTATATTCTGTATAATATTATATGAAACAGTAGAACGATGTATCAAAGTACATCTGCGGAACTGGAATAGGAGGTAGAGTGATGATATTTAATACGGGAGCGGCGCTGCTGGATGCGATCGTGCTTGCGGTAGTTTCCTGGACAAAGGACGGCACATACGGTTATAAAATCACCAGAGAAGTGCAGCAGCTGATCGATGTGTCGGAATCTACATTGTATCCGGTGCTGCGCCGTCTGCAAAAAGATGAATGCCTGGAGATATATGACAGGGCCATAGACGGTCGAAACCGAAGATATTATAAAATTACTGGAAAGGGATATGCTCAGCTTAATTTGTATAAGATGGAATGGCTGAGATATTCGCAGAAAATTACGGCAATATTCGAGGGGGGACAGAGCGTTGGATAAGAGAGAGTTTTTAGACAGACTGTAGGCGCAGCTCACCGGTCTTGGCAGTGAGGAGCGGTTGGAGGCGTTGGAGTATTATGAGGAGTATTTTGCGGATGCAGGGGAAGAGAATGAAGAGGATGTGCTGCTTTCCCTGGGCTCGCCGGAGCAGGTGGCGGAGCAGATAAAGGCCGGACTGCACAAAGCGGAGGAAGGAATGTTCACGGAGAGCGGTTATCGGGAAAAAGTGGAGTCCGACAACCCGCCCGGGATGAGAAATTCTGCGGGACAAAACGCTTATAGACAGAGGGAATACGGAAAGGCTCCATATGGACAGAGCGCGGAGGGCCGCGGAAAACAGAGAGAGGAAAAGAAAAAGAGCGATAAAAGCGCAGGCATGGTCGTACTTCTGATCGTGCTGGGGATCCTGGCATCGCCGGTGATCATCGCTCTGGCGGCGTCGGCTTTGGGTGTGGCAGTGGGAATTCTGGGAGTTCTGTTCGGTGTGGTCGTTGCGATGATCGCCGTAGTGCTGGTATTTCTTCTGGTGGGGGTCGGCCTGTTTATAGCGGGATTTCCGATACTGTTTTACAATCCCTTTGCGGGAATCGTCTGTATCGCGGGCGGCTGTGTTACGATCGCGCTGTTTCTGCTGGAATTGGCGGCGTTGGTGGCGATTTTTGGAAAATTCTTCCCATGGCTGATTCGTGAGGTGGAGAGCTTTGGAAAGTACCTGAGCAGAAAATGGTCGGAGAGGAAGAAGAGAGGGGAGGAAGCGGTATGAAAAAGTTTGTGAGAGGAATGCTGATCGCCGCGGGATGTTTTCTGGCGGTGGGCCTTGTGCTTGGGATCATTGGCGCGGCGGGAATAGATTACATGGATAAAAAGTATGGAACCGAGGAGAACCGCATGCTGGTGCGGGAAGCGTGGGACAGGGTGAATAAATGGGATTTCAGGTGGATCAAAGGGGGAGGCAGAGGCCTTGTGCTGACATACGACGGCATAGAATTTGACGAAAACCACGATCTGACATACGGAAGCTTTACCGACGACAGCCTGAGGGGGACAGACATTTATAAGCTGGATCTGGAGATCGGCGGCGGCAGCCTGACCATATGTCGAGGGGACGGCCTGATTCTGAAGAAGGACGGGGGACCGGAGTGCCAGTATTATATAGAGGGAGATACTTTTTACCTGAAGCAGCGATGCCCGATCGGAGGAGGAGAGACGGATATCACGCTGACGCTTCCGGAAGGGATCGTGCTGGAGGAGGCGGATATCATGATGGGCGCCGGAGAGATCGTCACGGAAGACCTTTTCTCCGCGGGAAAGGTAGAGATAGAGGTGGCAGCCGGCAGCATCACCATGGAGGAAGTGAAGGCGGATACCTTTTCCGTGGAGGTGGCAGCCGGTTCGGTCGAGGTAGACAGGCTGGACGCGGCAGAATGTGACACGAATGTCAACATGGGGAATATCACTCTGTGGGAGAGCCTGATTACCGGTGATCTGAGCGCGGAGGTCAATATGGGAGACATCGATATTTTTCTGAGGGACTCCTACGAGAACCATGATTATGAGATCGAATGCAATATGGGAGAGATCACCATCGGGACGGAGGGCGGAGAGTCGAGAACTTACTCGGGCCTGTCCAATTCTGTCGAGCTCTACGGCAAAAATGCGCGCGGCGGGAGCCTGTTCGATCTGGATTGCGATCTGGGCGATATTTACGTGAAATTTGCGGGGACGGAGGATGTGAGTACATCCGGCGGAGAGACCGCGGAGGAGGGCGGACTGCCGGCGCTGCCGGGGCTGGAAAGCATGGAATTTCTCACTGACAACTGGCCGGAGAGCATCGGTATGGAGACCGGGAATACGACAGCCAAAAACTTTTCCTTTGCGCTGGAGATATCGGAACCTGTGACGCTGACCCTGTCCTGCGTGACAAAAGAAGGCGAGCTGGATATGGAGATAGAAGGGGAACACGGGGAGGAGATATTTGAGAAGGAGGATATGCAGACAGGGGATTACGAGGTAAAGATCGATTCCCGGGGAACATACAGGGTGTCCTGTGAGATGGACGATCACACGGGAAGTTTCTGGATCAGACCGAAGAAATAGAAAACGAAATAAAAAAATTAATCAAAATTTTGAGTATTTTTATTTATAAAATTATTTTATTAACATATAATAAACAAAAGAAGATATCTTCTTTCCTTCGTCAAATGATGACGAGTGACGGTTCCGACTCGTCGGTAAAATAAAAACTGACCGGGCAAAGAACAATTCTGGCGGGGCTTGTCTTGAGGCAGGCCCCGCTTTCTTATCTTTCCATATCAATTCATAAGAGGTTTCATCATGAAATATGAAGTAAAATTAATTCTGCTGTATTCTGAGTTTACCCGCGACTATCCGCCGGCTGATTATTCTGAACTGATGCATAAACACGGACGACCATATACATGTCTGCTGATAGATTTGCATAGTGATTATTATATATGCGTTCCGTTTCGATTATCTGTTGGACACAAAAATGCCTATATGTTTTCGGATACAGATCGCTCAAAGAAAACAGGATCAGGGCGGGATTATTCAAAGATCGTGTTGATTAAAAATGAGAATTACTTTGACTTTTCTGCTAAAGCAATTGTAGATCAGGATGAATATGCTGAAATGATGAAAAATCTTTCCTATATAATCCGGGAAGTCAGCGATTACATGAATACATATATCAATTACTCGTATTCCCTTGTAATGTTATTCAGCCATTTCTCGCTTCTGTAATACCGGTACACCACCGGGATCTTCCAGAATTCATCCAGACAGAGAATGAAATAGACTGTTTTCGGCGGCAGATGCAGGACGAAAGCGCTGATAAATCCCAGGGGAACCGCGATACACCACATTACGATAATATCGCAGATCAGCCCGAAGCGGGAGTTGCCGCCGGCGCGGAAGATACCGGCGATGGTCAGCGTGTTCATTGCCTGTCCGATCACATAGTAGGAGCTGACAAGCAGCATAAAGTTCAGATAGTCCTGCGCCAGGGGCGTCAGGTCGAAGATGTCGATCACGGGTTTTCGGAAAAGGATAATGACCAAAGCAGTCAATATGCTGACAGCGAACGTGCAACGGCAGAGGCTGGAGGCGTCCTCTCTCGCCTTGTCCATGCGCTGTTCCCCCAGAGATTTCCCGAGAAGCACCGTGCCGGCGCTGCCTATACCGAAGCAGACGACACTGATCAGGTCTCTGATCGTGGTAGCGACGGAGGCCGCCGCCACCATATCGGAGTTCATATGCCCCAGAATGATGGAGTAGGTGGAGAAGGCAAAAGTCCAGATACAGTCGTTTAAAAGCGCCGGGATGGAATACTTCAGAAAATCCTGAAATAACAATTTATGACGGCCGAACAGGACGGAGCGCTGCGGTCTGAAGATCCGTCCTCTGAAAAAATCCGCAAAACACAGAAGGATCTCCACCACGCGGGCGATCACCGTGGCGAGGGCAACGCCGAGGATGCCAAGCCTTGGCGCCCCGAACAGTCCGAAGATAAATACCGCGTTCAAAAACACATTGAGAAACAGGGCGGTGCAGCTGATCAGTGTGCTCGTCCTTGCCCTCTCCACACTCTTCAACACGCAGAGGTAGGTCTGGGAAAACCCTGTCAGAAGATAGGAGATACCGATGACTCGCAGATAGGAAGCCCCCATCTCAATCAGTTCCGCGTCCGGCGTAAAGACCCTCATCAGAAGAGCGGGGAAAGAGATCGCCGCAAGGGAGAGCAGGAATGTGAAAGACATGGATATCTTCAGGGCGATGCCGAAGACCGCCTGGATCGAATCCATATCCTTTTTTCCCCAGTACTGAGCGCAGAGCATGGTAGTCCCGGAGGTGATCCCAAAGAAAAAGCCGCCCAGAATAAACTGATACTGGTTTGCCAGGGAGACAGCCGACATGGAGGACTGCCCTACATAGTTGAGCATCAGCACGTCGGCAGAATTTACCATGTTTGTGATCAGGTTTTGAATCGTTATCGGAATGACCAGAGAAAGAAGCGATCTGTAAAAAAGTTTCTTCTCAGGTGTCAATGTTTTACAGGTATTCATAATGCTGAAAGCATAGCAGATAAAGACGGCGTTGTAAAGAAAAAACCGGTAAAAAAATATTTTAGGTGCTGTCTATTTCGGACAGGGTGTGATACAATATACGCAAAGGACGGAGATGCTTTTGGCGCTCCTGTCCAAATGAAAAAAGGAGGTATGCCTATGAAAATTATTATTACCGGAAAGAATCTCGAGGTTTCAGAGGGGTTAAAGAATGCCGTAGAGGAGAAGATCGGTAAGCTGGAGAAATACTTTGCGGAAGATACGACCGCTAAAGTGACGCTCAGCGTGGAGAAGGACAGACAGAAGATCGAAGTGACGATCCCTGTGAAGGGAAATATTATTCGATCCGAGCAGACGAGCAGCGATATGTATGTTTCCATCGACCTGGTTCAGGAGATCATCGAGCGCCAGCTGAAAAAATATAAGAACAAATTGATTGACAAGAAACAGAACGCGGCATCTTTCAGTGATGCATTTATAGAGAAACCGGATGATGGGGAGGAGGAAGTGAAGATCGTTCGGACGAAACAGTTTGATATCAAACCCATGTATCCCGAGGACGCCTGTGTGCAGATGGAACTTCTGGGGCATGATTTTTATGTGTTCTGCAATGCGGAGACGGATCTGGTGAGCGTTGTCTATAAGAGAAAGGGCGGCACTTACGGACTGATCGAGCCGGAGGTGTAAACGCGGCGGCCGGTAGGGGGCAATGAGCCATCTCCAAAATGCTTCGCATTTTCGGAATGTATGGCTTCGCCATATAAAATTATGCAGAAACCTGTTTATGAGTGCAAGCATTCAACACAGGTTCTTACAGAATTTCGCATGGCTCATTGTTGCAAAATGTCGAATGCTGTGGTATAATGGAAAAAGTGAGTTTGTCAAAAAAATAACAAACAAATTATAAAAAATCAAGCAAAATGGAGGGCTATTCAAATGGCGAAAAAAGTAGTGTTAGCGGGCGCTTGCCGTACCGCGATCGGCAAAATGGGCGGAGCTCTTGGGACGACTCCGGCACCTGTACTTGGTTCCATCGTAATCAAAGAAGCGTTAAAGAGAGCAGGCGTGCCTGCGGATCAGGTTGACCAGGTTTACATGGGCTGCGTTATCCAGGCAGGTCTCGGTCAGAACGTGGCGCGTCAGGCGTCCATCAAGGCAGGTCTTCCTGTGGAGACCCCTGCGGTAACGATCAATGTGGTGTGCGGTTCCGGTCTGAACTGTGTGAATATGGCTGCACAGATGATCCAGGCAGGCGATGCCGATATCGTGGTGGCAGGCGGTATGGAGAATATGTCCATGGCTCCCTACGCGATGATGAATGGCCGTTATGGTTACAGGATGAATAACGGGACTCTGGTGGATACCATGGTGAACGATGCGCTGTGGGATGCATTCAACCAGTACCATATGATGATCACTGCCGAGAATATTGCGGATCAGTGGAAGCTGACAAGGGAAGAACTCGATGAGTTTGCCGTAAACAGCCAGCAGAAGTGTGAGAAGGCGATGAGTGAAGGCAGATTTGACGACGAGATCGTTCCGGTTCCCGTGAAAGTGAAAAAAGAAGTTGTCGATTTCGTGAAGGATGAAGGCCCTCGTCCGGGAACGACAATGGAAGCTCTGACGAAACTGAAATGCTGTTCCGGCAAGAAGGAGGGCGGCGTTGTGACAGCGGGCAATGCTTCCGGCATCAACGACGGCGCTGCTGCGGTTGTTGTGATGAGCGAAGAGAAAGCGAAAGAGCTGGGCGTAAAGCCGATGGCTACTTTTGTGGCAGGCGCGCTGGGCGGCGTGGATCCTTCCATCATGGGCATCGGCCCTGTGGCTGCGACCAGAAAAGTGATGGCTAAGACAGGCCTGACTGTGGATGATATGGATCTGATCGAGGCAAACGAAGCGTTCGCGGCACAGTCTGTAGCAGTGGCGAAAGAGCTTGGTTTCAACCCCGAGAAATTGAATGTAAACGGCGGCGCTATCGCGTTGGGACATCCGGTGGGAGCATCCGGCTGCCGTATCCTTGTCACATTGCTGCACGAGATGGTGAAGAGAGACGCGAAAAAAGGCCTTGCGACACTCTGCATCGGCGGCGGCATGGGCTGCGCAACCATCGTAGAGAGAGACTAAAAGTCTTCGATGAGAGAGAAAATCTGATACCGGGAAGTGTTTGCGGCTTCCCGGTATTCGAGCGTTTATCAGAGAGGAGAAAATACCATGGAATTTGTTTTGTATGAAGTAAACGGTCAGGTCGGAACCATCACGATCAACCGAGAGAAGGCATTGAACGCGTTGAATTCAGCTGTGTTGGATGAACTGAATGCTGTCCTGGACGGGGTGGATTTAGATCAGGTGAGATGTCTGATCTTAACCGGAGCAGGCACAAAATCCTTTGTGGCTGGCGCCGACATCGGCGAGATGAGCACACTGACCAAGGCGGAAGGCGAGGCTTTCGGCAAGAAAGGCAACGATGTATTCCGGAAACTGGAGACGTTCCCGATCCCCGTGATCGCTGCGGTAAACGGTTTTGCGCTGGGAGGCGGCTGTGAGATATCCATGAGCTGTGATATCCGCATCTGTTCCGACAACGCGGTGTTCGGACAGCCGGAAGTGGGACTCGGCATCACGCCGGGCTTCGGCGGCACCCAGAGGCTTGCCCGTCTGGTAAGTCCGGGTATGGCAAAACAGCTTATCTACACGGCGAGAAACATCAAAGCTGACGAAGCGCTCCGCATCGGTCTCGTGAACGCTGTATACCCGCAGGAAGAGTTGATGGCAGCAGCGCAGAAAATGGCGGCGGGTATCGCGAAGAACGCGCCCATCGCAGTGCGTAACTGCAAGAAGGCGATCAACGACGGGCTGGAAGTGAACATGGATGAGGCGATTGTGATCGAAGAGAAGCTCTTTGGCGACTGCTTCGAGACGGAGGATCAGAAGTATGGTATGGCTTTCTTCCTCGACAGGAATAAAGAGAAAGTAAAAGAGCCGTTCAAAAACATGTAGTCGTCTGAAAAAAGCAAAGGGATTTTCGGGGGTAATAAAATAAAGATAAATATATTAAACAGGAGGACTTTAAAATGAAGGTAGGTATTATTGGCGCTGGTACAATGGGTTCCGGTATTGCACAGGCATTTGCGATGACTGACGGTTATGAAGTATGTCTCTGCGATATCAAGGAAGAGTACGCGGAAGGCGGCAAAGCGAAAATTCAGAAGAACATGAATTTCCTTGTGGGCAAGGAAAAGATCACACAGGAAAAGGCTGACGAGATCATGGGCAAGATCACCACAGGTTTGAACGGGATCTGCACAGATTGTGACCTGATCGTGGAAGTTGCTCTGGAAAACCTGGAGATCAAGAAAAAAATCTTTACGGAGCTGATGGGCATCGTGAAGAAGGACTGCATGTTTGCATCCAACACTTCCTCTCTTTCCATCACGAAGATCGGTGAGGGACTTGACCGCCCGATGATCGGTATGCATTTCTTCAATCCTGCCGACAGAATGAAACTGGTGGAAGTGATCAAAGGTGAGAACACTCCTCAGGAGATGGTAGACAGGATCGTTGCGATCTCCAAAGAGATCGGCAAGACTCCTGTAGAAGTAAAGGAAGCTCCGGGCTTTGTCGTAAACAGAATTCTGATCCCGATGATCAATGAAGCGATCGGCGTTTTCGATGCAGGCACCGCTTCCGCAGCGGATATCGATGTGGCTATGCAGCTCGGTGCATCCCATCCGATGGGACCTCTGCACCTCGGCGACCTGATCGGCCTGGACATCTGCCTCGCTATCATGGAAGTTCTCTACAACGAGACAAAAGACGAGAAGTACGCTCCGCAGCCTCTGCTCAAGAAGATGGTGGAAGAGAAGAAACTCGGCAGGAAAACAGGGGTTGGATTTTTTGATTACAGTAAATAAGTCAAAAATATAAATTAATGGAGGAAATAAATCATGGATTTTTCTTTATCTAAAAAACATGAAATGGCGAGAACTCTTTTCAAAGAATTCGCTGAAAAAGAGGTGAAGCCTTTAGCGCAGGAAGTTGATGAGACAGAAGAATTTCCCCGCGCAACCGTTGAAAAGATGGCAAAAGCAGGCTTTATGGGTATTCCTATCCCGAAGGAATACGGCGGACAGGGCTGTGATAATCTGACTTATGCGATGTGTGTGGAGGAACTTTCCAAGGTTTGCGGCACAACAGGCGTTATTGTATCCGCACATACGTCTCTGTGTTGTGATCCGATCCTGACATACGGTACGGAAGAGCAGAAGCAGAAATATCTGCCCGATTTGGCGGCGGGCCGCAAGATCGGCGCTTTCGGCTTGACAGAGCCCGGCGCAGGAACGGACGCGCAGGGGCAGCAGACAAAGGCAGTTCTGGACGGCGACGAGTGGGTACTGAACGGCTCTAAGATCTTTATCACAAACGGTAAGGAGGCAGACGTTTATGTGATCATCGCTGTGACGGGCATCGTTGAAAAGCGCGGCAGAAAACAGAAGGAGATATCCGCATTCATCGTGGAAAAGGGAACACCGGGCTTCACTTTCGGTACAAAGGAAAAGAAGATGGGTATCCGCGGTTCTTCTACATATGAGCTGATCTTCACAGACTGCCGTATTCCGAAGGAGAATATCCTCGGACAGCAGGGCAAGGGATTTGGTATCGCCATGCATACACTGGACGGCGGACGTATCGGTATCGCTGCTCAGGCGCTCGGACTCGGCGAGGGCGCTCTTGAGAGGACTATCGACTATGTGAAGGAGAGAAAACAGTTCGGACGCAGCATTGCGCAGTTCCAGAATACGCAGTTCCAGCTTGCTGATATGGCGACAAAGGCGCAGGCGGCACAGCTTCTTGTCTACAAGGCAGCTAAGACAAAAGATCAGTACGTAAAGGATCACAAGACGGCTTACGGCGTGGAAGCGGCAATGGCGAAACTGTATGCTGCAGAGATGGCTATGGAAGTTACCACAAAGTCAGTACAGCTTCACGGCGGTTACGGCTACACGAGAGAGTACGATGTTGAGCGCATGATGCGTGACGCAAAGATCACCGAGATCTATGAAGGCACATCCGAAGTGCAGAGAATGGTCATCTCCGCATCACTGCTTAAGTAAGACGGCAAGCCGTACAAAGCGCATGGGAGCCCTGCTTGCAGGGGCGAATATGCGGAGAGGACGGTGCAGAGCGGTGCAAGGCTGCACCGCGAGCGAGGGAATCTTTGATTTCCGAGCGCCGTCTTACAGAATAGAAAGAAAATAAAAAGGAGAGATAATACAATGAAAATTGTTGTTTGTGTAAAACAGGTGCCTGATACAAAGGGCGGCGTAAAGTTCAATCCCGATGGTACGCTGGACCGTGGCGCAATGCTCGCTATCATGAATCCTGATGACAAGGCTGGGCTGGAAGCGGCTCTCAGATTAAAAGATCAGTATGGCGCGGAAGTGACTGTTGTGACAATGGGACTTCCGAAGGCGGAGGAAGTGCTCCGCGAAGCGCTGGCTATGGGCGCAGACAAGGGAATCCTTGTGACAGACAGAGTTCTCGGCGGCGCGGATACATGGGCTACAAGCCAGACGCTGGCGGGTGCGATCCGGAATCTGGAATATGATCTGATTATCACAGGACGCCAGGCGATCGACGGCGATACCGCACAGGTTGGACCTCAGATCTCCGAGCATCTGAATATCCCTGTTATCAGCTATGCGCAGGATATCAAGATCGAAGGGGACAGCGTGATCGTACAGCGTCAGTATGACGACAGATATCATGTGCTGAAAGTGCAGATGCCCTGTCTGATCACAGCGCTGGCTGAATTAAATGAGCCTCGTTATATGACACCCGGCGGAATCTTCGATGCGTATGACGCAGAGATCACCGTATGGGGCAGAGCGGATCTGAAAGATGTGGAAGACTCCAACCTTGGTCTGAAGGGTTCCCCGACGCAGATCGCAAGGGCTTCCGACAAGGTGAGAAAGGGCGCCGGCGAGAAAGTAAATCTTGATGTCACGGAGTCCGTAGACTACATCATAGATAAGCTGAAAGTAAAACATGTCATTTAAATGAATGGAGGTTCAAACAATGAATATTCAAGATTATAAAGGAGTATTTGTCTTTGCCCAGCAGGTAGACAACGTACTCAGCGGGATTGCTTTAGAATTGGTGGGCAAGGGAAAAGACCTTGCAAAAGATCTGGGCGTGGACGTAACAGCTGTGCTTGTGGGTTCTGATGTGGCTTCTCTGGCGGATGAACTGGCTGAGTATGGCGCAGACAAGGTGATCGTTGTGGACGATCCCGAACTGAAAGAATACAGAACAGAGCCCTATGCGCATGCGCTGGCATCTGTGATCAATGAATACAAACCCGAGATATTCCTGATCGGCGCGACGGCTATCGGACGTGACCTCGGCCCCCGCGTATCCGCAAGGATTCACACTGGTCTGACAGCGGACTGCACACAGCTGGAGATCGGTGATTTTCCGATCAATCCGATTCCGGGCAGAGAGCAGCTTCACAATCAGCTTCTGATGACTCGTCCTGCGTTTGGCGGCAATACCATCGCTACGATCGCATGTCCCGAGTTCCGTCCTCAGATGGCGACGGTTCGCCCCGGCGTTATGCAGAAGGCTCCCAGAGAAGCCGGCAGAAAAGCGGAAGTGATCAATTACAATCCGGGTTTCACACCTGACAACAAGTATGTAGAGATCCTCGAAGTTGTCAAGGCAGTTTCCGACACCGTGGATATCATGGACGCGAAAATCCTTGTATCCGGCGGCCGTGGTGTGGGAAGCCCTGAGAACTTTAAAATCCTCGAAGATCTTGCAGCAGTTTTGGATGCTACGGTGAGCTGCTCTCGTGCGGTAGTGGACGCGGGCTGGAAGCCGAAAGATCTGCAGGTTGGTCAGACGGGTAAGACTGTTCGCCCGAACGTATACTTTGCGATCGGTATCTCCGGTGCGATCCAGCATCTGGCAGGTATGGAAGAGTCCGATATCATCATCGCGATCAACAAGGATGAGACGGCTCCGATCTTTGATGTGGCTGATTACGGCATCGTAGGAGATCTGAATAAGATCGTTCCGGCTTTGACAGAGAAGCTGAAAGAGGCTATTGCGAATAAATAAAAGGAAAGAATAGTGGAATGGAAGTCCCAATTAGGATAGGATAACCTGTTGGGACTTTTATTCTGTTTTAGAAATGGAAGTTAGTTATGCTGTTTAATTCAATTGATTTCATAATTTTTTTCCCTGTTGTAACAATACTGTATTTTCTTATTCCAAAAAAATATCGATATTTGTGGCTTTTGGCGGCTTCCTACTATTTTTATATGAAGTGGGAAGTGAAATATGTATTTTTATTGTTTTTTTCAACGACAATTACGTATCTGTGCGGAATACTTATAGATAAAATAAACGATGGAGAATTATCAGAGGAGAAAAAGATAAAAGGAAAGAGATTTTGTATTGCCGGGAGTCTTTTTCTCAATTTAGGTGTATTGGTATATTTTAAATATCTGAATTTTATTATCGATACATGGAATAAAATAGCTGAGCGTGTCCATATGGGACCCTCTTTTTCCACAATGGAAATTTTGCTGCCGGTGGGGATATCATTTTATATTTTTCAGGCGATCGGTTATACGATAGATGTTTACAGGGGTGATATCTATGCGGAAAGAAATTTCCTGAAATATGCTCTTTTTGTTTCCTTCTTTCCGCAGCTCGTGGCAGGGCCTATTGAGCGTTCCAAAAATTTGTTGAGGCAGCTTGGCAGCCCAAAATCTTTTTCGTATGAAAATCTCCGAAAAGGTTTGTTGCTTATGCTGTGGGGATATTTTCTGAAAATGGTTATAGCGGACAGGGCCGCCATTATTGTGGATACAGTATACGGAAACAGTGAAACCTTTGTCGGTATGTATATTATTGTCGCAACAATATTTTTTGCGATACAGATATACTGTGATTTTTCAGGCTACTCCACGATAGCAAGAGGAGCGGCGCTTGTCCTGGGCTATGAGCTTACGGACAATTTCAGGGCGCCGTATTACGCGACCAGCGTGAAAGATTTTTGGCGCAGATGGCATATTTCACTGACAAGCTGGTTCCGGGATTATCTTTATATTCCGTTAGGGGGAAACAGAAAAGGGGAGATTCGGAAGGAAGCGAATCTGTTGTTTGTTTTTGCGGCAAGCGGCTTATGGCACGGCGCGGCAATTTCTTATATCATTTGGGGCTTGATCAATGGCGTCTATCAGGTGATAAGTGATTTTGTGAGAGCGCTTATTGCCAAATTTTGCATTGCGGGTCAGAAAGCGGAGACTTTTTCTGACAAATTATTAAAACGTATTCTAACTTTTATACTGATCGACTTTACATGGCTCTTTTTCAGAGCGGGCAGCTCCTCCAGAGCGCTAGAGCTTATAAAAGGTATTCGACAGATGGACTGGATGATTTTGATCAACGGCTCTCTGTATAATCTGGGCGTTCCGATCGGATATTTCAGGGTCTTGCTTCTGGCGATCGTTTTGTTGTTCTGGGTGGATGGAAAAAAGAATAGAGGCATCGATGTGGCGGAGCGGTTTCTGGCGCAGAGCTGGTGGTTCAGGGTGACCGCAGAGCTGCTTTTGATCTTTGTAATACTATTGTTTGGCTGTTATGGAGAATTATATGATACGACACAATTTATTTACTTCCAATTTTAAAAGGAACCTGAAGAGGTTACTGGGAATTATTGCCGCGGGTATTTTGTTTTTGTCAGTGTGCCGGATCTTAAATTTTTTGTATGTGGAGGATGATGAGAGAGCCCGCATCATGTGGCATAACTTTTATGAGCAGGATGGAAATATAGATTATATTTGCGTGGGGTCTTCGCATGTATTTAACGGAGTTGTTCCGGAGATACTGGATCAGAAAACAGGGGAGAATTATTACAATATGGCGACAACCGGACAGCGGTTGAGGGAATCCTATTTTATTATAAAGGAGGCAAGCCATAGAAACCAGCTGAAAGGAGTGTATCTGGATCTCTATTTTTTAATATCGATGGAAGGAATGGGAGACTATGATAATTTCGCTGCAATCAGCGGCGGCTGGGAGAATCTGGATTACAGAAAAGTTTCCCTGGACAGACTGGAGACTTTTTTCAATTAAATCCATCGGAATATTATGTCAGTGCGGCGTTGCATTTTACGCGTTTTCGGGAACATCTATGTGATGTCGAATGGATCTACGCCATGCAGAAAAGTAAAAAACGGCCGGAATATCAAAATTATCAGTATCAATGGGAGTCCGAAAACGATAAAGCAAAATATACGGAAAAAGGATATTTCTACCATACCTTACAGATGGAGAATCCATATCTGCATTTGGATAGTGTGCCGAACAGCATGAGGATGACCGGGGAGGCAGAAGAGTATCTGAGGAAAATAATAGAATACTGCCAGAAGGAAGGAATAGAAATTATACTGTTTCAGACACCTGTATATGAAGTGGAAACGATAGCATATGAGAGATACGACGACTATACCGGCGGAGTGAGAGCAGTGGCAGAGGAATATCAGGTGCCATACTACGATTTTAATCTGACAAAAGAAGAATTTTTCCCGGTTCAGGAAATGAGATATTTTGTGGATATGGGCCATTTGAACGGAGAGGGAGCGGCGTTGTTTACAAATTTCTTCTGCGATGTAGTGAAAGGAACGCAGGAAGAGAATGAAGAGCTGTTTTATAAATCTTTTCAAGAAAAACTCGTTTCGGAGGATGCTCAGGCCATAGGAATGTATTATCGGGAAGGTACGCAGGAGGAACTGCTGAGAGGCGAAATCGGAAATGATATGTATCGTGTGACGATTGCCTCCAACAGACAGGAGGGAGTACTGTATCAGATTTATCTGACTCCGGAGGGCGGGGAAACCGTTATGGTGCAGGATTTTTCGGAGAATAAGAGCTTTGATATACCGATGGAAGAGCATGGCGTATGCAAAATCGTGTGGCATGAGAGTGATGACGCGGGAAACGATAAGGCGATAGAGGTAGGTTATTAGGGAGTGGAAAATACTATTTACCAGGCAGTTGACATAACAGCAGGATATGGAAGTAAGGTCGTCCTGAAAGATTTATCATTCCATCTGAAAAAAGGAAGCTGCACCTTGATCATAGGGGCGAACGGCAGCGGAAAATCCACACTGTTTTCCGTTCTGGCGGGGATAAAAAGGATAAGAAGCGGAAGGTTCCTGTTGGATGGAAAAGAGGTGGGGGCAAGACAGCTGCAGAAACAGATTGGATATGTGCCTCAGGAGAATCCTCTTTTTCCGGAACTCACGGTAAAAGATAATCTGCTGTTGTGGTACGGCGGAAAAGAAGCTCTGCAAAAGGGGATGGATGGTGGAATAATAGAGAGGCTCAGGCTGAAGGAAATATTAAAGAAGCGGGTCGATACCTTGTCGGGGGGCATGCAGAGGCGGGTCTGCATCGGCTGTGCCATGGCAGGCAATCCGAAAATTTTGATCATGGATGAACCGGGGGCGGCGCTTGATCTGGAATGCAAGGAGATTCTGTATACCTGTCTGAGAGACTATTGTAAGGCGGGGGGAACGGTACTGATGTCATCCCATGAGAAAGCGGACTGGGAGTTAGTGGATGAGATATATTTGCTGAAAGATGGGAAGTTGGCTCAAAATAGTTGACATAATGTAAAGACAGTGAGAAACAAAGAGAAGAAAAGGTTGACATAAAATAATTTTGTATAAAGGAGTACTATTTTTGGAAAGAAACTATAAAAAGCAGGTCATCCTTATCATAGTATGCGTTTGTGCAGGGGTCTGCCTGGCAGGGGGAATTTGTGCCGCAGTTATGCTCCAGAGGAATCCGCTTGCGGGAGGGCTTAAAAACCTGGCGGAGGAATGGATTGCGCTGGAGGAGGAGACGGGCAAAAACTTTTGGAGTGATGCGGTCAACCATATCGGTGAGGAAGACATTCAGGCGGAGTATTCCCTCAATATAGGAGGGATTCCGGATCTGCAAAATATGACGATCGGGCTGGACGGCACAGCGAAGCGCGATATGAAAAATGGGCGCTTCGGGACGGATATCCGGATGAGCGTGGCGAATACCGATATTTCGGAAGGTTCTTTATTTGCTGCGGAAGATATGCTTTATCTGCAGGTTCCGTCTGTCTGGCAGGGCAGTGTGGTATTTAAGACGGAAGATGTGGACGGGCAGTGGAACGATTCGTCCGCCAGAAAGCAGCTTCAGAAATTGACGGGAGCAGAGCTTGGCATCAGGCAGGACGTGGATGCCGGATTTTTCAGGAGTTTTTCCGTGCCCTCTTTTTCGGTGGCAGATTTTCTGGAGGAAAAAGGAGAAGAATTGAAGTCGTTGTACGACAGTATGGAAGTGTGGAATATCAGAAAGGCGGAAAAGCGAGGGCTGTTGAGCGAAGAGCAGGCGAAAGAACTGGAAAACTGTACCGTGGAAAACGGAGAAGAAGAGGAAATAGAGACGACCTGCTATCTGGTTGTTTTACGGGGGAGTGAGCTGAAAGAGGTATTTGAAACGGAAATGGTTGACATAAGATTGTGCGTGTATTTGGATCCGGAAAAGAGAATTGTAAGGATTAGCACGTTGCCAGGGGAAAGCCTTGTGACGGATACCGGAGAAGGCGAGATGGCCCTGAATCTGACAGGGTGGGAAGCGACGATCGACCGGCTGGAAGGGGAATATTCTTATATTGAAGATGGGGTACAAATTTTTGACGGCGTATCCGGGGCATTGAAAGCGGAAGGAAATTTTATTATAGAGAAAGATGCGGAGGAGAGGAGAGTATATTCGATAGAACATAATCTGGCTTTGCGATACGGAGAAAATATGCTGGGACTTTCTCTGGAAAGCAGTGTGCAGGGAGAACGGCTTGAAGAGGGGGAAAAGCTTTCGGTGGATCTGGCAAAACTGATCGTAGAATCGGAGGATAAGGTGATATGCAGGATGAGCGGGAGGGCGACATTTGAACCGCTCGGAGAAACTATCACATTGCCAAAAGAAAGGGAATACCGGATCGGAGAGATGGGAGATGCGGAAACCATGCTGTTTCTGGCGGAATGTGTCGAAAATGCTTATAAAAATTATGGCGGATATATCAATATGGCAATACATTAAGATAGAAGCAAAACGTCTTTTTCATACGTTGCCTGGATTCTTTTCCGATCTGGCGGCGATGATAGCTTTCGCGATATTGATATTTGTTCTGGCGGAAAATTTTTTGCCGAAGGCGCTGGAAGTAACTCCTTTTCGGATCGGGCTGTACGTCGAGGGGGATGACAGGATATCAGATTATATGAGGGATTATATATCTCAGATGGAAAGCACAAAAGGCCTAGTGGAATTTCAGGAGATGTCCCGGCAGGAAATACGGGAGGCTCTGCAAAAAAGGGAACTGACAGCGGGCATTATTATTCCGGCGAGAACTGTTGAGTCCATTATGGATGGCAGCAATATTCCGATCAGCGTATTGATGGGGGAGAGCAATGAGAACACGGAGCGTTATCTGCAGGGACGGCTGATCAGATCTTTGACCGAATGCGGTGCAGTTATGATCGATGTCCCGCAGGCGGAGACATTGCTTCTATATGAAATGCAGGTGGAAAACCGGGAAGAATTGGGAACGGTTCTGGATTTATTTCATTTCGGCCTGGTGCTTGACCGTGAGAACTGGTTTGAGGTGACGGAGATCAGCGCATTCGGCGCTATGGATATAAAGGAATACTATTTGGCGTCGGGGCTGACCCTTCTTTTAATTTTCTGGGGACTTGGAAGCGGTAGTTTCTTCAGAGAACAGGAGAAAAATCTGCCGCTTCTGTTGGAGCGAAAAGGAATTTTACTGTTCTGTCAGGAGGGCGTAAAGCAAGGTTTATATATTATATGGTATCTGGTGCCGGTGCTGTTGCTGTCTCTCGCATGGAAAAACGGGGACGCAATAATTCCCGGGTTTTTTTGCGCGGTAATGCTGGCATTGCAGTGCAGTTTCTTTTTTCAGTGTGCCCCCACACCGTCCGGCGGTATCGCGCTGAGCGGAGTCTGGGGACTGGTGGGCTTCTTCGGGGCGGGTGGTATTATGCCGGCCGTCTTTTTGCCGAAAACTTTGACAGGAGTATGCGACATACTTCCCGCGGGCGTTTGTATGGAGATGATGCGGGAGATTGCAGCCGGAAAAAGAAGTGCGGGATGTCAGGGGACGGAGATTGCCCTTTTATGGTGTCTGTTTTTTGGCGCGGGAGGACAGCTTGTATTTTACGTAAGACAGTGGAGTAAAAAGAGAAGATGAGAAGAGCGGTGATCTGTCTTTGGATGATGATAAAAAGAATGGGCAAACATCCCGTATACTGGGGGCTGTTTATGCTGTTTCCGGCGGTGTTGTTTTTGGTGCCGATATTTAACAGTGCGGTTAACGAAGAACAGATATCGGTTGGATACGTGATGGAGAATGCGAAGCCACGGGAGGAGGGGGAATCGGAATACCAGCAGGAGGAAGAGAAGCGGCAGGAATATGACAGGCAGCTGCTTGAGGGGATAGAATACAAGCTGTCGGAGAAAGGGAAGGACAATGAACTGTTTCAGTATATAAAATATATTGATGAGGGGGAAATGTTAGAAGAAATTCTGACAGGAGAGCTCTCCTGTGGTGTTATCTTTGACGAGGAATTTGCGGAGAAGTTTCGGAAGCAGGATTATTATCGGTGCATACATCTGTATCTTCCGGAAGGTATGAATGCCGGCGGCATGGTGCGGGAAGACATTTTCGGGCGGGTTTATCAGGCCGGCTCGGCGGTGTGGTATGCGGAACTGCTGGAGGGACAGGGATACCGGATAGAACCGGAGGAGGTACTTGAGAAATTTGCCGAATATCAGGAGCAGGGCAGAGTTTTTTCGGTAAATTATGAAGTCCAGACAGATGACGGGGGGAAAGCACAAAGTACGGCGGAAAGCAGGAAAGAGGTGCAGGCGCTGTCTCTGCGGGGCGTTCTCGCTTTTCTGGTATTTTTGACGGCATCCCTGGGAGCTTTGGACAGCAGCAGGGACAGAAAAAAAGGTGCCGGAAAAGGAATTGCGTCGTCCTCTGTGCTGACAATGGTCACGGTTTTAGCACCGATCCTGCCGGCCGTATTGTTTCTGGCGGGGGCTATGGTGTCCGGTAAAACGTCGGAAGAAATTTTGCCGGAATTCTGCGGTGCCCTGCTGTATGGTTTCATTTTATGGCTTTTGGCGGTGTTTTTCAGTAGAACACTGCCTGAGAGAGTTCTGGAGGGGGGCATGCCCTGCTTTCTGTTGGCAGCGCTTTTGTGCTGTCCTGTCTTTTTTGATCTCGGAGAGACGATCCCTTTGATCGGCTATATTTCAAAAGCGTTTCCGCTCACGTGGTATTTAAATCTCTGGGGATAAAAAATCCGCCGACGAACGCCGGCGGATTTTGATATATGGCAGATCTTATTTGTATTCCGCAGCCTTCTCCGTTCCGTTTATCACACGGAGGCCGCCCTGCACGAGAGCAAGCAGCTCGTCTTCACCCGGATAGACGGTAACCGGAGCAAGGAACTCACAGTGCTCTTTCAGACCGGCAACCACTTCCTTATCGTAAGCGATACCGCCGGTGATAATGATCTGATCGATCTTTCCGGAGAGCACACATGCCATGGAGCCGATATCTTTTGAAACCTGGAAGACAAACGCTCTTCTGAATAAATCAGCGTCCTTGTTGCCTTCCTGCACCATCTTTTCCACTTCACGCATGTCGTTTGTGCCGAGCAGAGCATTGAAGCCGCCCGCGCCGACGAGCTTTTTGTACATTTCCTTCTCGTTGTACTTGCCGGAGAAGCACATTTTGATCAGAGCGCCGGAGGGCACACCGCCTGCGCGCTCCGGGGAGAATGCACCGTCGCCGTCGAGAGCGTTGAATACATCGATTACCTTGCCCTGCCTGTGCGCGCCGACGGAAACACCGCCGCCCATGTGTACAACGATCAGATTCAGGTCATTGTAATCTTTGCCCACTTCCGCTGCGTAACGCTTTGCTACCGCTTTCTGGTTTAATGCGTGGAAAATGCTGATTCGAGGGAGTTCGGGAACGCCGGAGATTCTCGCCTCATCGCAGAGCTCGTCCACAACTACGGGATCTACGATATAGCTGGGCTTACCGATGGAATCCGCGATCTCCTTGGACAGGATGCCGCCCAGATTGGAAGCGTGCTGACCGGAGACACCGAGTTCCAGATCATGAACCAGAGCGTCATTTACGGCGTAGGTGCCGCCGGGGATGGGCTTTAACATACCGCCCCTGCCGACAACTATATCCAGAGAATTTACATCGAAGTCTTTGGACTTCAGAAACTCCAGGATGATGTCCCGGCGGAAATCCTTCTGGTCGATGATGGAATCATAGCGGGCGATCTCCTCTGTGGAGTGGCGCAGCGTTTCGTCAAATAATAAGGTCTCATCCTCGAAGATACCGATTTTGGTGGATGTGGAACCGGGGTTGATGACTAAAGTTTTAACAGACATATTTGTTCTCCTTTTTCTATGATTATTCGCTTTTCAGGGTCTCAGCGGCAAGCGCTGCCAGAGCGATAGAGTTAACTTTCACCTCGCAGGTATCGGAACGGGAGGTAAGGATGACGGGAGCCTTGGTTCCGGTCAGGATATTGCCGTTCTTTACATCTACCATATGTACGATAGACTTGTAGACAAGGTTTCCGGCGTGGATATCGGGGAACAGCAGAATATCCGCGTCACCGGCCACTTTTCTGTCGAGAGCGCCTTTCTCCTCGGCTGCTTCCTTATATAAAGCGATGTCCAGGGACAGAGGGCCGTCAACGATACAGCCTGTGATCTTTCCTTCTTCGTTCATTTTTGTCAGTTCCGCCGCTTCCACCGTGACGGGCATCTTCGGATTGACAACTTCCACGGCCGCGAGAGGCGCAACCTTCGGCATATCCACGCCGCAGGCATTGGCAACTTCCACAGTGTAGTTGATAATATTCACTTTATCTTCCAGGGTAGGATAGGGCATGAACGCCACGTCGGTCAAAAATAAAAGGCGGTCGATGCCGGGGATTTCAAATACACAGACATGGGACAGAGGCTTTCCGGTGCGCAGACCGACTTCTTTGTCCAGTACGCTCTTTAGGAATGTCTTTGTGTCAAGCAGTCCCTTCATATACATATCAGCCTTGCCGTCGTGCACAAGCTGAACGGCCTTCAGGGAAGCCGCCACGGTATCCTCCTCGTTGATCACGGTATATTCGCTCATATCCATACCGAGTTCAGCGGCGATCTCACCTATCTTTGCCTCGTCTCCGACCAGAATGGCATCTGCGATGCCCCGTTCTTTTGCCGCTTTTACGGCCTCCAGCACAGCCTTATCCTGGGCAACTGCGACAGAAAGAGTTTTCTTTTTGCACGCGGAAACCCGGGAGAGTAAATCAGAAAAATTCTTGCTCATTTTCTTTGCTCCTTTACTTTCGTTTTGGTATAAGTATTTATGCTTTAAACCACATAAATTTTCTGATAAAATAGTATCACTTAGGCGCACAAAAATCAAGGTTTCATGCGAGAAATAGCTTTGAAATGATATAATGAGAGTATCATGCCCTGTCGGGCAGGGCCGTGGTGAAAATACTGCGTCAGGGAGTGGACATAGCATGATCAAAGACACGATTATATACAAGAATAAAGTGATACTTACCGTTTGCCATCAGGGATTTTCAGAAGAAAATTCCACTTTGAAGAGATCACGCAGGGAACATATCGGAAGAAGTCTCATTATATTTACCGAGGAGTGTGTTCCGGAGGATGAGTGGGATCATCTGGCGGAGTATGCTTGGGAGGAAAAGGCGCTTGTTCCTCCAAATGAAAAATATAATCCGTATCGGGAGAGGGCCTGCGCCAATATGGTGCACCGTGTCTGCCTGAACAAACCATCCGTGATCTGGAAAAATGACAGGATAGTCATCCGGGGGAAAGAGTTGGTGGCGGTGCTGGCATTTATAAAGAAGTATACAGGAATGGATCTGGAAAAACATCCTGTGTTTCTGGGGGATATGTTTCTTTTCTCAGCTTCTGTGTTCACTTATCACAGCAATAAGGAAAACTCGATCATACTCGGAGGGATTGAGCCTGGAATGCAGGTCATTCTGAAACTGAAAAGGGGGGAAGACATTCTGCAGTGCAAAACAGTAGACCTGGAAGAGGAGAAAGAGGAACTGGAAGTACCGACGGAATGCAATTGGGATAACCATGATATTGAGATATACAAGGATCATAGCCTGATTTATGTTAATAAGGATATTTCCTATATGAGAAGCATTGTACTCAATATGTCAGTCGGCGGCAGAAAGAAAAGGATTCTGTTGACAAAATTACAAGAATATTACGAGTATGAGAAAAAGGGCGAATCGCAGATAAGCGTGATCGGAACACCGCCTGATCCGGTTGAAGAAACTCTCAGAGAAGTGAATGGGGAGCTCGTTTGCCGCATAAAGAATGAAAGGGACTCCGAAAGATTCTGGTTTATCAGACCGGGAGAACTCGACATTGCAGTGAGAAGGATAACGGATGTAATATTCCGAGCGGAGGATGAGCTGTGGCTGATAGATTCCTATTTTACGGATAAAGGCAGCGGCCTGCAGCAGATGACTGACTGGCTCCGCCTGATTTCGGAGGCCCCGGCAAAAAGAAAATATATTGTTTTTTACTGTAACAGTGAGGACAAAGCGCTGAATGCAATCCAGCTGAAGAATCATATGAAAAACGACATGATGGCGAGGCGGTCATGCAGAATACAGTTGATTCAGACGAAGACAGCGATCCATGACAGGTTTGTGCTGATGCACAACAAAGATTCCTGGATGGGGGTTTCCGTCGGTACTTCCTTTAATTCCTTAAATTCAAACCATTATTGCATACAGATGTTGGTACATTCTGAGGCGAAGGAAGTGCATGAAGTGCTGTGCGAGTGGATGGCGGCGAATACGGCGGCGCAGGAGGAGAGCGCATATGACGACGGATGATATTAATAAACTTGCGGAAATCATAGGGAATAAACAGGCTGGAAGAGACACAGGGAAGCAGGTAAAACGGATATTCAGAAATAAAAAGGATGAAACTGTCATAAGGGAGACGGCTGCGCTTATGACGCAGTTGCAGAAAAAGGAGAGAAGCAAAGTGCTTCTGGTCGTTGTGATGTGTCTTTTGCACAGGAGTGCCGGTTTCACGGAAAATGTGCGGAAGTCCCTGGAAGAGGAGAATCTGATTTCCAGTCTTTTTGGTGGTCTGATGATTCTGTTTGGCGGAAAAAGCCGGACGATGTGCCTGAAGATTGACTTGAATGATTCACAGTTTCCGAATCGATATGAATATCTGGGACATTTTTGGGGAGAGTTTGGATATTGGGAGAATCAGGAGGTTCTGTGTGCCGCTGAAATACTTGCAGGGAGTGATATGGAAAAGTTTGAGGAGCTGGCTTACAGAGATGCCACACGTCTTATTCTGCTGAATATGACGGCGGGACAGCTTGGGATAAATGTCTCTGAGCGTCTGATAAAGAGGCTGATGAAAGAGGGGGATGAGCTACAGGCGAATATTGGTTTTTATTTTGCGGTCAGGTATATCGAACGGGATATGCGCATCTTTGATGAATTGGAGAGAAATCCCGGGTTTCCGGGAGCGAGGTCAAAACGACAGATCCACAAAGATTTAAAAGAGCATCTGGAAGTATTTTATGAGTTTTACAGCGTCTGCTGTGCTCAGCGGAAGGCTTCGTTGCTTATAAATTATATTCTGTTCGAGAGGAGCTATCCGAAAGAGTTCGGTCTCTGGCTTATGGAAGAGGAACTGCGTGAGTCTTTGATTGCGCAGATTACCTTGTCCGGAAAGTTCGTAAATCCGAATCAGGTGATTAAAATATTGAGCCTGGTCCGCCGATTTCCCTGTAGAGGCGCAGATGGCGCTGCCGGGAAAAAAGACAGACTGTATGCGGCGATCGTCAGCGTGTTAAAAGCTTTTCTTCGAGAGGAAAAGGGGTTTTATCAATGGGATAAAGAACAGGAACAGAAGTTTCGCGAGATTTGTATGTTGTTACCGCAAAAATATTTGCGACAGTATAGGAATTTCGCGGAAAAGAGTATGAGCGGTCTGATGGTATCTGAGTTGGATGAGATGGTGCGTTTCTCAATTTATCTGAAAGACAGAAGACAGTGGGACATCTGCCGGGGGATGGTAGGTGTTATAGAGGAGAGCATTGGCAGATGAATATATAAACTAAAGAAAATTTAGAGCAGATCTAGTGAAAAAACAGATTAACAAAACCGCCGATTGGTGGTAAGATAAAGAACAGAAAATATTGTACATTATATTAGGAAGGGGAAGTTATGATCATAGAATTAAACGACAACTTATTGACCGGCAATAAAACGATAGACGCCCAGCACAGAGAACTGATCGAGCGGATCGCGGCGCTTGTGAACGCCTGTGAGGAGGGGGACGGCAAGATGAAAGCCATCAAAATGTTGGATTACCTTGCGGAGTACACGGAGTTTCATTTTGCAGAGGAGGAAAAACTCCAGCAGGAGGTATCCTATCCGGGATATGCGGAGCACAGGGGGAAACATGAGGAATTTAAAAAGACGGTAGATATGCTGCATGAATTTCTGGAGGAATCCGAGGGACCTACGGAAGCCTTTGTGGAACAGGTAAAGGAGCAGGTGGTGGACTGGCTCTTCAAACATATTGAAGGCTTCGATCGCTCCGTAGCGGAATATATAAACTACGTAAATAATCCAAACCGTCTGTAAAAAGGAAAAAATCAAAAAAAATTAAAAAAGTCCTTGCATTCTCGAATTTTCTATAGTACAATAGCTTTTGCTGTGGCATGATAGCGATGAAGCGTGAGGTTGCTGTCAGCAGGTAACTACTGACAGGTTTTCCGTGGAGCGAATGTCAAACCGGAAGATCAGAGATCTCCGGTAAGGAAACTGACGACAAGTCACTGTACAAACGTAGAATATTCTGCAAGGACTTATTTTAAAGGAGAGGCAGAGACGTGTGAGAACAGGTACTTCACAGAATACTGTGAAAAGGCACGCCGGGTATCCGGGCGTTGGACACACACGGAAGAGTGTACAGTCACCGCTTGTCGTACTTAAATAATAAAGTGCGAAAAGGAGGCGACTTTTTTTATGGCAAGTCAGGTAATGAGAATTACATTAAAAGCTTATGACCATCAGCTGATTGATGCGTCTGCCAAAAAAATCATCGAAACAGTCAAGAAGAATGGTTCTCAGGTGAGCGGACCGGTACCCCTTCCTACAAAGAAAGAGGTTGTTACTATCATAAGAGCGGTTCACAAGTACAAAGATTCCAGAGAACAGTTTGAGCAGAGAACTCACAAGAGACTGATCGACATCATTGCACCGACGCCCAAGACCATCGATGCGCTGCAGAGATTGGAAATGCCGGCCGGCGTGTATATTGATATCAAAATGAAACAGAAATAACCTTCTACTAGTTATGAACATGCGCAAGTATGGTCCGATGTAGAAAAAAAGGAGGGTAAAATGAAGAAAGCGATTTTAGCTACAAAAGTCGGAATGACTCAGATCTTCCAGGAAGACGGCACGCTGATACCGGTAACCGTTCTCCAGGCAGGTCCCTGCGTAGTGACCCAGATCAAGACGGAAGAAAACGACGGTTACAAAGCAGTTCAGGTAGGTTTTGTTGACAAGAAGGAAAAGATCGTCAACACGGACAAAGGCGGTAAAAGGAAAGTGACGCGCGCTCACGGCGTAAACAAAGCGGAGATGGGTCACTTCAAGAAGGCCGGTGTTTCCGGTAAGAGATATGTCAGAGAGTTCCGCTTTGAAAATGCGGAGGAGTACGAACTGGGCAAGGAGATCAAGGCGGATATCTTTGAAGTGGGCGAGAGAGTGGATGCTTCCGGTATTTCCAAAGGTAAGGGATTCCAGGGCGCGATCAAGAGACTCGGACAGCACAGAGGTCCCATGAAACACGGCTCCAAGTTCCATCGTCATCAGGGAAGTAACGGCGCCTGCTCATCTCCCAGCAGAGTATTCAAGGGAAAAGGCATGCCGGGACATATGGGCTGCGTGAAAGTGACAGTTCAGAATCTGGAAGTAGTAAAAGTGGATGCAGAGAAGAATCTGCTGTTGATAAAAGGCTCCGTTCCGGGACCTAAGAAAGCGCTGGTTACCATCAAAGAGACGACCAGAGCGCAAGCATAATTCGGGGCGAAAGGAGGAAATGAGATGGCTAAAGTATCTGTTTATAATATGGAAGGCAAGGAAGTTGGTACTGTAGAGCTGAACGACGCTGTTTTCGGCGTGGAAGTGAATGAACATCTGGTTCACATGGCAGTATTGCAGCAGCTTGCAAACAATCGTCAGGGTACCCAGAAGGCAAAGACCCGCGGCGAAGTATCCGGCGGCGGAAGAAAGCCCTGGAGACAGAAAGGAACCGGTCATGCGAGACAGGGATCTACGAGATCACCCCAGTGGAAGGGCGGCGGTGTCGTGTTTGCCCCCGTGCCGAGAGACTATTCCTTTAAGATGAACAAAAAAGAAAAGAGAGCAGCATTAAAGTCAGTATTATCCGATAAGGTTGCCATGAGCAAGCTCGTTGTTCTGGATGAACTGAAATTCGATGAGATCAAGACAAAGAAGTTCAAAGCGGTGCTGGAGAATCTGAAAGTGGAAGATAAAGCGCTGGTTGTACTGGGTGAAAGGGATGATGTGGTGATCAAATCCGCAAACAATCTCCCTTTCGTGCAGACGGCTCTGCCGGGAACGATCAATGTTTATGACATCTTAAAAGCAGGAACACTGATCCTGACAAAGGATGCTGTTGCAAAGATTGAGGAGGTGTATGCATAATGGCTGACCTGAAATATTATGACGTAATCCTGAAACCGGTTATCACGGAAAAGAGCATGGCTGGTATGGCTGACAAAAAGTATACATTTCTGGTGCATCCCGATGCGACAAAGTCGCAGGTGAAGGAAGCGGTGGAAAAGATGTTTGAAGGGACCAGAGTGCAGCGTGTCAACACGATAAACATGGATGGCAAAAAGAAGAGAAGAGGCATGATAGTCGGCAGAACGGCAAAGACGAAAAAGGCTATCGTCCAGCTCACGGCTGACAGTAAGGAGATTGAGATCTTTACAGGACTCTAAAGAATAAAACTGCGAGCTGAGCTCGCATTACGAGATTTGCTTTGCAAACTCGAACGGCGGCGCATTTTGATTATGCGATGGAGCCGGGGAACCGGTGAAGCGCCGAGAACTCCATTGCGACAAAAAAGAAAAGGAGAAAAAAGACATGGGAATTAAAACCTATAACCCATATACACCTTCCAGAAGAAATATGACTGGTTCTGATTTCTCTGAGATCACAAAGAAGACCCCTGAAAAGTCTCTGCTTGCGAGCAAGAAGAAACACGCGGGACGAAACAATCAGGGAAAGATCACCGTTCGTCATCACGGCGGCGGCAACAGACAGAAATACAGAATCATTGACTTTAAGAGAAACAAAGACGGTATTCCGGCAACTGTGATCGGCATCGAGTACGATCCGAACAGAACGGCGAATATCGCTCTGATCTGCTACGCAGACGGACAGAAAGCATATATTATCGCTCCCGAAGGGCTGACAGACGGCATGAAAGTCATGAATGGTCCCGAAGCGGAAATCAGGGTTGGCAACTGTCTGCCGCTTGAGAATATCCCGGTTGGTACGCAGGTGCACAACATTGAGTTATATCCCGGAAAGGGAGGCCAGATGGTTCGCAGCGCCGGCAACAGCGCGCAGCTTATGGCAAAAGAAGGCAAGTATGTAACGCTTCGTCTTCCTTCCGGTGAAATGAGAATGGTTCTCGCCGTATGCCGCGCCACAGTCGGCGTGGTGGGCAACGTTGACCACAACCTCATCAATATTGGTAAAGCAGGACGGAAACGTCACATGGGCATTAGGCCTACGGTCCGCGGTTCCGTTATGAACCCGAATGACCACCCGCACGGCGGTGGTGAAGGACGTGCGCCGATCGGACGTCCGGGCCCGAGCACACCCTGGGGCAAACCTGCACTTGGCTTAAAGACCCGTAAGAAGAAAAAAGCTTCTAACAAGATGATTGTAAGAAGAAGAGACGGTAGAGCGATCAAGTAATCATATTGAGGAGGAAGAATCATGTCGAGATCATTGAAAAAAGGCCCGTTCGCAGACGCGAGCTTACTGAAAAAAGTAGATGCTTTGAATGCGTCCGGCCAGAAACAGGTCATTAAGACCTGGTCCCGCCGTTCCACAATTTTCCCGTCCTTCGTGGGACACACATTTGCGGTTCACGACGGCAGAAAGCATGTGCCTGTATATGTTACGGAGGACATGGTTGGACATAAATTAGGCGAGTTTGTTGCAACCAGAACCTACAGAGGACATGCAAAAGAAGATAAGAAATCCAAAGTGAGATAAGGTTTGAAAGGAGGTTTACACTATGGCTAAAGGACATAGAAGTCAGATCAAAAGAGAAAGAAATGCTCAGAAAGATACAAGACCTTCCGCTAAGTTATCTTACGCAAGGATTCCTGTACAGAAAGCATGCTTTGTATTAGATGCCATCAGAGGCAAAGATGTAACAAGCGCCCTGGCAGTTCTGGAGTACAACCCCAGATACGCTTCCGGCGTGATCAAAAAATTACTGGAATCAGCGATTGCCAATGCTGAAAACAACAATGGCATGAATGCGGCTAACCTTTATATTGAGGAATGCTATGCAAGCAATGGTCCTATTATGAAACGTGTGAGACCCCGGGCACAGGGCAGGGCTTACAGAATCGAAAAGAGAATGAGCCATATCAAGATCGTGCTGAACGAGAAATAACAGAGAGAATGTCCGCTCCGCGGACATGAAAGAAAGGAGTTAAGTATATGGGACAGAAAGTTAATCCTCACGGCCTCAGAGTCGGTATTATTAAGGATTGGGATTCCAGATGGTATGCTGATGCTGAGTTTTCCGATTATCTGGTGGAAGACTACAATATCAGAAAATATCTGAAAAAGAAATTATACGCTGCCGGTATCTCCAAAATTGAAATTGAAAGAGCTTCTGACAGAGTGAAAGTGATTATTTATACAGCAAAACCCGGTGTTGTTATCGGCAAGGGCGGCGCGGAGATCGAGCTGACAAAGGCGGAGCTTTCCAAGATGACAGACAAGAAAGTTCTGATCGACATCAAGGAGATCAAGGTGCCGGACAGAGATGCACAGCTTGTCGCGGAGAATATCGCGCAGCAGCTTGAGAACCGTGTATCTTTCAGAAGAGCGATGAAGTCCTGCATGGGCAGAACGATGAAAGCGAAAGCGCTCGGTATCAAAGCGGCATGTTCAGGACGTCTCGGCGGTGCGGATATTGCGCGTACAGAGTTCTACAGTGAAGGTACTATTCCGCTTCAGACGCTGAGAGCTGATATTGATTATGGTTTTGCGGAAGCAGATACCACATATGGCAAAGTCGGTGTGAAAGTCTGGATCTACAAGGGCGAAGTACTTCCCGCTAAAGGAAATAAGGAAGGGAGCGAGAAATAATTATGTTAATGCCAAAAAGAGTAAAACGTCGTAAACAGTTCCGTGGTTCCATGGCAGGCAAGCCTACCAGAGGTACAACGATTACCTATGGCGAATATGGTATTATCGCAACGGAACCGGCCTGGATCAAATCCAACCAGATCGAAGCGGCCCGTGTGGCTATGACACGTTATGTAAAACGTGGCGGTAAAGTCTGGATCAAGATTTTCCCGGATAAACCTGTAACAACAAAACCGGCAGAAACACGTATGGGTTCCGGTAAAGGTACCCTGGAATACTGGGTAGCAGTTGTTAAGCCGGGACGCGTGCTTTTCGAGATCGCAGGTGTGCCTGAGGATATTGCAAAAGAAGCGCTGCGTCTTGCAACACATAAGCTTCCATGTAAATGTAAGGTTGTTTCTAAAGCAGACCTGGAAGGTGGTGCATCAAATGAAAACTAATAAATATGTAGAAGATTTAAGGGCAAAGACTTCTGCAGAGTTAGCAGAAGAGTTGGTAGCTGCCAAGAAAGAACTTTTCAATTTGAGGTTCCAGAATGCAACGAATCAGTTGGACAATACAGCAAGGATCAAGGAAGTCAGAAAGAACATTGCCCGTATTCAGACTGTGATCACGGCAAAGGCAAACTAAACTAGCGTATTGTATTAACTGGAAAGGAGAGCAAATCGTGGAAAGAAATTTGAGAAAGACACGTACTGGCAAAGTTGTCAGCGATAAAATGGATAAGACGATCGTTGTGGCGATCCAGAATAATGAGAGACATCCGCTCTACAACAAG
This sequence comes from uncultured bacterium, assembly GCA_947643595.1. Lineage (GTDB taxonomy): Bacteria > Bacillota > Clostridia > Lachnospirales > Lachnospiraceae > 1XD8-76. The sequence goes on from CANRWP010000020.1 coordinate 52,990, forward strand.
ATCGTAAAGAGAACTTACAAATTGAAAGCTCATGACGAGAACAACGACTGTCATATCGGTGATACCGTGAAGGTTATGGAGACGAGACCTCTGTCGAAGGATAAGAGATGGAGACTTGTCGAGATCGTTGAACGTGCGAAGTAAACCAGGCATAAAAAAGCAGGCACGAACGAACTAAATGAAAGGAGAATCAACATGGTTCAGCAGGAAACCAGACTGAAAGTTGCCGATAACA
>CANRWP010000021.1 GCA_947643595.1 uncultured bacterium
TATGTCCCATTAAACGGACTTAAAGGTATACCGACCCAGTTACTGACTAACACCATATATTAATTTGTTACAATCCAAATTTCAGTTCCATAAAAGAAAAAGAGCCTCAGATTACTCTGAAGCCCTTCCATACCAACTATTTGTTAAAAAGAACTATCCTAACTGCGCCGCAACCTCAGCTGCAAAGTCCTCGCTCTTCTTCTCAAGACCTTCGCCTGTCTCGTAACGCACAAACTTTGTAACCTTCAGCTCCGTGCCGTTCTCCTTCGCCACCTGCGCGAGATACTGGCCCACAGTCTGCTTGCCGTCTTCAGCCTTTACGTAGACCTGATCCAGCAGACAGATCTCTTTCAGTTCTTTGTTGATACGGCCGTTGATCATGCCGTCGATCACCTTCTGAGGTTTTGCGGATTCCTTCGGATCATTCATGATCTGCGCCAACAGGATCTCCTTCTCATGGGCAATGTAGTCGTCGCCCACCTCATCCCTGCTCACATACTTGGGAGTCAGTGCAGCAACCTGCATAGCCACGTTCTTCAGCGCCTCTCTCACGGCATCACTGTCAGCGCCTGCCTCCGCCGCCACGATAACGCCGATACGACCGCCACCGTGCAGATAATCCACCAGGATAGGAGCCTCCACCACTTCAAATCTTCTGATATTCAGATTCTCACCGATCGTAGCAACCTTCTCTACCAGAGCTTCCTTCACGGTCTTGGAAGCGTCCTCCTCCCAGTTCTCCGCCAGGAATGCATCCATATCTGCCGCCGCTGTGTGGAGAGCCTGTTTTGCAACCGCCTCGACAAACGCCTGGAACGTCTCGTTCTTCGCCACAAAGTCTGTCTCGGAGTTCACTTCCACAACCGCTGCCTTGCCGCCGCCCACCGCGATACGGCAGATACCTTCCGCCGCGATACGTCCGGCTTTCTTCTCAGCCTTTGCCTGTCCGTTCTTTCTCAGGAACTCGACGGCTTCCTCCATATTTCCATTGGTCTCGGTCAGGGCTTTCTTACAATCCATCATGCCCGCTCCGGACAACTCTCTCAACTCTTTTACCATTGCTGCTGTAATAGCCATTTTATTTTCCTCCAAATTTATTCAGCGGCTTCACTCTGCTGCCGCAACTTCTTCAATGTCTGTCGCTTCGCTTTCCTCTGCGGTCTCCGCCATCTCTTCTCCGAGATCGGCCGCCTCACCCTGAGACGCCTCGATAACCGCGTCGGCCATCTTGGAAACGATCAGTTTCACTGCTCTGATCGCATCGTCATTGCCCGGGATGATATAATCCAGTTCCTCCGGATCACAGTTCGTATCGCCGATACCGATCAGCGTAACGCCAAGCGCATGCGCTTCCTGCACACAGATCTTCTCCTTCTTGGGATCCACTACAAAAATACAATCCGGGATTCTGTCCATATCCTTGATACCGCCAAGGTTCTTTTCCAGTTTTTCCCATTCCTTCCTGATCTGAATAACTTCTTTCTTGGGAAGCACGTCAAAAGTGCCGTCCTGAGACATCTCTTCGATTCTTTTCAGTCTGTCGATTCTGGACTGGATCGTCTTAAAGTTGGTCAGCATACCGCCGAGCCATCTCTCGTTCACATAGTACATACCACAGCGCTCCGCCTCGGTCTTCACTGCATCCTGGGCCTGTTTCTTCGTACCTACAAAGAGGATCGTACCTCCCTGGGAAACGATATCTGCAACCGCATTGTAAGCTTCGTCAACCTTGCCTACGGACTTCTGCAGATCAATAATGTGGATGCCGTTTCTCTCTGTGAAGATATAGGGAGCCATCTTGGGGTTCCATCTTCTTGTGTGGTGTCCGAAATGCACACCTGCTTCCAGTAACTGTTTCATTGAAATTACGCTCATGTCTTTTCCTCCGTTTTGGTTTTTCTTCCATATGCCGTCCTGGGTCCATGATCCCCCGCCTTTTCGACCTACCCCGCTTCAGGGCACCAATCGAAAATCAGCACATGTGTTTTTTCACAGCCTTCATATTTTACCACAAATCCATTTTAAATGCAAGCCGGAAATTTCCCCCCGCACTCACCTGCTCCTCGTGATCTTATCCGCGATCTCCTTCTCTGACTCACCCACCGCGATCTCATAGCTCCCCACGGATATCCTTTTATCGTATCCGTTCTGGCAGAGAAACACGTCGAAGTCCGCCGCCGAAACAACCAGCCCCAGCTCCTGCGCCCTTCGCGCCACCGAGATGGAACTGTCACCGTGCTGCACCACAAAAGTCACGATCGTCTCCGGCACGGAATTCTCAGCCACCTCATGACCTCTCTCGGCGATCTCCTCGGCCCTTTTCTCTATCTCCTCCACCGCCTTCTGCTCTTCGCTTTTCTGCGGCTGCTCTTCCTTTTCTTCCTGTCCGTCGGCAGTATTTTCATCTTCCCCGCCGGCCTGAGGTTTCCTTTCGGCATCCTCCTTCGGCTCCGCATCCGCCTCGGCCGACTGCACGTCCGCAGTATTCTCCGAGACCGTCCCTCTCTCTTTTATCCGGGGTTCAGCCGCCTCTTCCGTATCCTGCTCCGTGTCCTCTCCGGAAGTCCCGCCTCCGGCGACATCCTCCAACACCGTCTTATTCTTCTCCACCATGCCAAGTTCGACCGCTCTGCGCTTCACCGCTTCGTCGCTCATCTTACCTCCTGTATTTCCGGACAGAATGAGCACCAGCGCCGCCACCAGCATGCCGATTCCCAGCCCACGCAAATAATATCTAAGTTTCATCCTGATTATATCCCTCTTTTAGCGCAGCCCCTCGTACAGATCTATCACAAGTTTTACCTCGCCGACGCCGAGGCCAAGCTCCCTGGCGATCGCCATGTTAGATTTTCCCGCCTTATGGAGTACCAGAATCCGCTCGTTGCTGTTCTGAGCTGTACTGTTCTCCATCGTGTCGGAAAGCAAAAGCATCAAATCTGCGTTCTCCGCCGCAGGAGCAGGCTGCTCTGTCTGTTTTTCCGCCGCTTTCCTAACCACTCTCTTTTTCGGTGCTGCGGCGATCTTCTCCGGCGTAAACGGTTCAAATACCGGCGATTCATTTATCTGTTTCCTCTCCGATTCCTTCCTCTCAGGCGCCGGCGCACTCTCAGCCGCAGGTTTTGCAGGCGCTGCCACATTCTCCTCGGCCTTTCTCGCCCTGCGCACCGCCGACGTCTTCTGCTTTACCGCTGTCTGAGACGCTGTCTCCATCTGCTTTGCTGCTGTCTGAGACGCTGTCTCCATCTGCTTTACCGCTGTCTGAGATGCCTCCTCCATCTGCTTTGCTGCTGTCTGAGATACCTCCTCCATCTGCTTTGCCGCTGTCTGAGATGCCTCCTCCATCTGCTTCGCCGCTGTCTGAGATGCCTCCTCCATCTGCTTTACCGCCTGGTAAGCGGCTTCCACCTGCCTTGCCGTCTCCTGGGATGCCGCCTCCACTTCCATCCGCTGCTTCTCAAACTCGTTCAGCTTCCCTGAAATTTCCTGCAGACTTTCCTGCACCGTGATCTCGGAATCCTTCACCTGCTGCAGCAGTTCCTGCAGGCCCTGATCCGCCTTGCCGTAAGACTCCGAGAGACTCTCCTTCTTATTCTTCATCATGTCATAGAGAAAGACCACTTCCTCGTGGCTCTTATGGATCTCATCCAGAACCGTGTCCGAATATTCATTGACCGCCATGATCTTCTCATTGGATATTCGCTCCATCGAGCGCTCGGATTTCTCGATCTGCTGCCGCATCTCCTCCTCCGAAATCTCCGTCAGCTTTCCGCGCACACTCTCCAGCTCCTCAGCCACCAGAGTTCTCACCTCGTCCGCCGCCAGATCCAACGTCTCTTCTTTCAGTTTTTCCCGCTTTACCGGAATACAGAAACTTGCCGTAAATATAACCGCTCCCGCCGCCAGTAATACAATCTCCAATGCTCCCATTCTTTCTCCAATTTCTATGACCGCTTTGCATCAGGACAAAGCGGTCATCTTAACCTCTCCTTCAGACCGGAAGAATTTGCAGTATTTTATATTGCTCTGCACCACCATAGATACATCTAAAATACAGATTTTTGTCCCGGGATAGACTTCCCCCGCAACTTCCACGACCGGTGCTTTGCTCTCCTCCATAATTTCATCCAGTTCATCCAGTTCTCTGTATATATTCTCCAGTTCCTTCTTTTTCTTCTGTCTGGCAATCGCAAGCTTCCGCAGCGTATTCATCTGCTCGTCGGAAACCGCAGCATTCTTCTGTTTCTTCTGGATCATCGCCATAATCACAGGCTCTATATTAGCTATATATTTCTTTGCCTCCTGCATCTGCTGCAAAAGGTGAGACTGTCTTTTTTTCAGTTTCGGATTGATCCCGACCACCACGGTCGTAGCCGCCCCCATGCCGGAGCCGAGCGTCTTCACCGCTACTCTGTTGGATGCCATCACTTTTCCGCCTGCAATAAATCCTTTTCTCCCGGATACCAGAATCTCCGTCCCCGCATACACATGGCTGTGCAGAATAGCCTCCGCCGAAACGTACTCTTCCGCCGAAACCTCCGCATTTTCCAGATACTTGCAGACAACATGCCCCTTTGCCACAAGCACTCCCTTGGACATGCCGTTCATACCCCGGGCGATCGAGATATTCCCTCCGGACTCCACCCTGGTCCCTTCCACCACGCCCCGGATCTCGATGTCCCCGGTAGCTTTCACCGTGTACCCGGAAAAGACATTTCCGGTGATCAGGACACTGCCGTCATATTCCACATCTCCGGTGGACACATCCACATTTTCCAGTTCCAGCAGGTTTGTCACAAAAACCTCTTTCCCCACTAATGTCACATGTCCGTTCACCTTGGAATAGATGGACAGCCGGTCCTCCGAGATGGAGATATTTTTTCCGAACTCCAGCCGCTCCTCCTTCACGTTGGGCGGAGCAAACTCCTCCCCGTACACGTTGTACCCCTTCTCCCCGGGGTCGGCCGGAATCAATCTCGCCAGAAGATCCCCCTTCTTACAGGGACAGATCGTATTCAGTTTGTGGAAATCCACACTGCCATCCTTCCGAACCGTCGGTTTTGCCTTGCGGTCCGTCGGAAACATATATTCCACTTTTCCCGGTTTGCTCATCCTGTAGGGCTTCCCCTGCGCCACCACCAGCTCCCTGTCGCCGCCGCCCTCAAAAAAGTGCAGAATATTCTCCTCGCAGATACCGTATCTGATCCCTTTTCTTCTGAGATCCTCCTTCAGTTCCCTGGCAGTCATCTTTGTTATCACTGCAAGCGGCGCAAGAAAATGTGCGACAGCTGTCATGCCGTCCGCCGAAATTTCCAGGGAATAGTCCTCCCTGGACGGGAATCTGTTATCGTCACCCTTCATAAATCACCATACTTTCCATAAGTCTGCCCGAATCTCTGCCTGACGCGGCTGCCCTCACCGCTCAGTCAAAATTCCCATATACTTCCCCATCTTTGTTTTCATTTTCTGGAGAGCTCTCGTGTGCAGCTGAGATATTCTCGACTCCGACACCTCCAGAATGGAACTGATCTCCTTCAGCGTCAATTCCTCATAATAATAAAACAGTATGACCTTCTTCTCCTTTTCCGTCAGTATCTCCAGCGACTCCATCAGCATTCTCTTGAGCTCCTCTTTCTCAATGACCTGCTCCGGAGAATCAAACTGCCCCGAATGATCTCCGGGTTCCACGGGTACCTCACTTCCCGCCTCCATAAATTCATTCAGGGATACTACGCCAGTCACTTTCATTTGACCCTGCCAGTCAATATATTCATCATCCGTAATACCGAGCGCCGCCGCGATCTCCTCATCCGTGGCGGGCCTTCCCTCGCGGCTCTCCACTTCCCGCATGGCGGCATCGATTTTTTTCTGCTTCTGTCTTATCGTCCGCGGTATCCAGTCCATCTTCCGGATCTGATCCAGAATAGCGCCGCGAATCCTCAGACTGGCATATGTCTCAAATTTTACCTCCTTGCAGAGGTCATACTTGTCGATCGCGTCGATCAGGCCAAACACGCCGTATCCTACCAGATCGTCATACTCCACATTATAGCCCAGATACATACTGAGCCGGCCGGCTACAACTTTTACAAGGGGCGCATATTCTATTATAATCTTTTCCTTCACCTCGAGACTTTTCGTCCTGCCGAACTCATCCCAAAGTTTCTTTCTTCCCGCCTCATTCATAGTCTATTGCCTACTCTTCCGAAGTCTCTTCCTCCGAATCTCCTTCCTCTGAAGCCTCTTCCTCCGAATTTCCTTCTTCCGATCCTTTCTCTATGACTTCGTCCTCATCCGGCTCCGGAGGTCTGTTCTGCCTCTCGATCATATCCAGTATGCCTTTCAGAATACAGCCGAGCACATAAAACAAAAGCAAAACCAGCAAAAGTCTGGACAGAAACTGTTGAAGCCCGCAGCCACGCACAACCATGATTATGCTTGTCGCTGCCCCGGCGGCCAGCATCACAAAAGGTGGTATTAATTTGAGCTTTGCCTCCCTGCTGTTGCTGAAATGAATACCCCGGCGCTGTTTCTTTTCCTTTTTCTGTGCGTTATCTTCTTTTTTTGCCACGCCGAAGCCCCTTCCTTATATATTCTTTTCCGGTTTGCCTACCGCCTTAATAACATATATTCCCGTTTCGGGATAATATATTACTGTTCTCCCGTAATTCAACCCGCAGTCTTCCGAAAGCAATTTGATACGCATGGCGCGCAGCTTTTTTCTGGCCGCCTCCGCGTTCCGCTCCCCGACTTTCACCAGATCGGAATTCCTCTGAAAGGCAAACATCTGGGCTCCTCCTGCCAGCTTGGCTTCCAGCCTTGATCTGTTCGCCCCGGCCCTGACCATTCTTTTTACCAGTTCATCCAGGCCGGAGTCCACAAACTTTTCTACACATGTGTTATTCTTTATCACCGTCGAATCAGGCAGCATTGCATGCAAAAGCCCGCCAATTTTTGTGACCGGATCCCTGAGCGCCACTCCCACACAGGATCCCAGTCCTAACGTCGTAATTCCGTCCGGAGCCTTGCAAATATTAAGATCTGCCATTCCCACCTTAATTATATTAGCCATTTTCGTCCACTTCCTATACCATACCTAAAGACTTCATAATTTTGTGGTAAGAATCCACATCGGGTACCAGAATAAAATAGCCATCAATCGCCATGTCATCCGTAAATCTGGTCTGAATCATCAGAATTTTATCTCCAAGTACACCGAATTCAATCGCCGGCACGCTGAGTATCGCACCGGCCATATCGATCGCGATCTCCGGCACGGACGGGAAAATTTTGAGCTGCGTCAGATCCGACAGGGAATTTAAATAGGCGCCTGTCATGATATTGCCGATCTCTTTCAGGACGGATATCTCCATCTCGCCGAATTCTTCCGCATTCGGATCTCCCATTCCGCCGAGCATCTGATTTACCAGATGCCTGGAAGACTCCTTTTCCAGAAGAAACATTATACTCCCTCTGATATCGCCTTCCACTACCATATATACGCCGGCCATAATGGTTTCTTCACCACCGATTGCCTCACCCAGATCACGGAATTCCAAAAGATCCGCCTGAGGCACTTTCATATCCACCTTTCGCTGCAACATCTGTGCCAGAGCTGTCGTAGCGTTTCCAGCCCCGATGTTGCCGATTTCTTTCAGTACATCCAAATAACCGCTGTCAATATGATCCAATCCCAAGTTATCATTCATAGCTTTTCTCCTTATGCGGCGGAGCCCCCCCACTTGCCCCGCAAATTATTTCAGGCAGCGATATCATTTCGTTTTATTCAGCCAGAACTTCGTTCAGGTCGAGCAGCGATATCAGCGCTCCCTGATGCTTTCCCACGCCTGTAACAAACATATCTTTACCGTTCCTGTCATAGGCCATCTTCTCAATGCCGTCCACCTCTAACGTCACTACTTCCTTCACTGCATCCACGATCAGCCCGACAAATCCCTGCTGCTCGCTTTTTATAATGACGATTCTCGAGTCCTTTGTATACTCTGCCTCTGGCAGTCCCATCTTTATACGGATATCCATGACCGGGATCACCTCCCCGCGCACATTGATCACGCCCTTCACATAAGACGCAACCTTTGGCACCCGGGTAATACTGGACATATGGATAATATTGTCCACATACTTTATATCTATTCCGTACTGCTCGTCACCGACTCTCAGCACAATAAACTGTATCGTCTCACTACTGATTTTCAGTTCTTCCATTATAACCTCCTTTTGCACTCGCAGTCCCGCTGTGCTTTCTATATCAGTACATTTGCATCCAGAATCAACGCCACCTCGCCATCGCCCAGGATGGTTGCACCGCTGATCAGTCTGCTCTTACCGATAAACTTACCCAGTGATTTGATAACGATCTCCTGCTGACCCATCAGCTTATCTACCACGAGTCCTGCCAGTTTATCACCCTTCTTCACAATGGCAACGATCATATTTTCGCCTTCTTTTCTGGTCGATTCAATATCCAGCACTTCATTCAGACGAATCAGCTGGATAACCGAGCCTCTCAGGTGGATCACTTCCTCGGACTGTACAAGCTTCACATCGCTGGGTGCGATATTCTCGAGAGTTGTCACGGAATTCAGGGAGATAGCGTACTTCTCCCCGCCTACTTCCACCATCAGCGCCTGGATGATAGCCAGTGTCAGCGGAAGCCTGATGGTCCAGGTACTTCCCTCGCCCAGCCTGGTCTTCACTTCCACCTCGCCGCCCAGCATCTCGATCTTGGATTTCACAACGTCCAGTCCGACGCCTCTTCCGGAGACATCCGTCACTTCCTTCGCAGTGGAAAAGCTCGGCAGGAACAGAAGGTCGATGATCTCCTTGTCGGACATATTCATTGCCTGTTCCGGCGTCACGGTTCCCCGTTCGATCGCTTTGTCTCTCACCTTCTCCACATCGATACCGTTACCGTCATCCCTCACTTCGATGATAACGTTATTGCCGTCCTGATATGCGTCCAGATAGATGGAGCCGACTTCCGGTTTTCCTCTCTCCGCGCGGACTTCCGCGCTCTCCAGTCCATGGTCCGCGGAGTTTCGCAACAGGTGCATCAGAGGATCACCGATCTCATCCACTACGGTTCGATCCAGCTCGGTCTCCTCACCGCTCATGTGCAGTTCCATCTTTTTGTCCAGCTTCTTCGTCAGATCGCGGATCATTCTCGGGAACTTGTTGAGAACGCTCTCAATAGGCACCATTCGCACTTTCATCACGGACTCATGCAGACTGGTCGTCACATTCTCCAGATATTCGATCTGGCTGCCCACCGCCGCGTTGCTCTCGCCGCCGTTCTGAGCGGAGGCGGAGACAAGAGAATTCTTCGCGATGATCAGCTCGCTGACCAGATTCATCAGCACATCCAGTTTCTCAATATCCACTCTGACCGTACGGTTTCCGACCGCCTTCGCGCCCGCTTTCTTCTCCTGCTTTGCGCCGCCTGCAACAGGCGCCGGAGCCGCTGCCTTCGTCGGGGCTTTTGTCTCCGCCTTCTTTGCCGGAGGTTCAGCCGAAGTCTCCTTTTCTTCCACCTGGGCTTCTTTCACCGACTCGAAAGCCTCCATCTCGGCCCCCACGGCCTCCTCGATCTCCGACACGCTCTTAATATCCGCAATAATCCTGTCCAGAGCAGCGTCAGTGATGACAACGATCGTGAAATCCAGCTCAAATTTCTCGTCCTCTATATCCTGCGCAGAAGGCGCGGAAATCAGAATCTCCCCGAGCTCTTCCACCGCCTTGAATACCAGAAAGGCCCTTGCCGCCTTCAGGATACAGGATTCCTGCACCTTTACGGTGATGCCGTACACTTTCTTTCCCTGCTTTATCGCCTCGTTGATCACATGTTTCTGCGCCTCGTCAAGCGGAATATCGTTCCATTTGCTCTCCCCGGAAGCCGCAGGTGCCGAAGCTTCGGACGACGAGGATGACTCCGCAGGCTCTTCCTCAGCTGCCGCCCCGTCCGGTTTCAGGCAGTCGTTGAGCAGCTTGATAAGCGCCTCGTTATCGTTCGTTCCCTCGTCAGAATTTTCCTGAATATTGGTCGTATACTCTTCCAGTGCGTCCAGACACTGGAACAGAATATCGATCATATGGGATTTGATCTTGATCGTACCGTTTCGCACTTCCGAAAACACATTTTCCATGTCATGGGTCAGTGTCTGCATACGCTTGTAACCCATCGTGCCCGCCATACCCTTCAGGGAATGAGCGGCACGGAAAATTTCATTGATAGTATCTTCGTTCTCGGGATCCTGCTCCAGATTTAAAATTTCCGTATTCAGGCTCTGCAAATGCTCTCTTGTTTCATCCAGAAATATCTCCAGATATTGACTTACATCCATACTACTTTACCCCCACATTCATGATAATTTCCTGTGCCACATTGTCCAGCTCCACGATCTGGTTTACCAGACCGGCTTTCACCACGCCTTTCGGCATACCGTACACCGCACAGGTGTTTTCCTGTTGTGCTATCACAAAGGTCTGTTTTTTCGCTTTCAGATTTTTGATTCCTTCCGTGCCGTCCAGCCCCATCCCGGTGAGCACCACGCACACCACCTGGTCGAATGGGCTGTTAATCAGACTCTCGTACATATAGTTGGCGCAGGGCTTCACTCCTTCCCTGGAAGGCTCATTGCTGTAATGGATACAGCTCTTCCGCTGGTCGGAGGAAACATTCATGTGCATACCTCCTTTTGAGATATAGACATGTCCCTTCTGGAGCATCTCGCCCTCTCTCGCCTCCGTCACCGTCAGCTCGCTCAGGGAGTCCAACCGCTCCGCCAGAGACTTTGTGAACCCTACCGGCATATGCTGAACCAACACCACCGGTGCGTTCAACCCTTTCGGCAGCTTCGGGATCACCGCCTGCAGTGCCTTCGGACCGCCCGTAGAACTGGCGATTGCCACGATCTTGTTCCCGGCTATATTGTGCTTTTTTACCATCGACACAAACTTTTTATCCGACTTGATCCTGTCCAGACTGACCGTCCTGCCGAAAGTAGGTTCCCTGCTGGATGCCACCGCATACAGAGTCTCGCAGAAATTTTTCTGAAACTCCTCGGTCCTGTTGTTTTTGATGTTGGCGGACTTATGCACAAAGTCGAGAGCCCCCAGCTCCAGCGCATCCATAGTAACCTTGGCGCCATCCCGCGTATCGGTGCTCGCCATCATGACTCTGGCCGGAATCTTTCTGACCTGAAGCTCTTTCAGCAGCTCCAGACCGCCCATCACCGGCATGTTCACATCCAGAACCACCGCATCGTACTTATTCTTACTCAACAGATCCAGCGCTTCCTTGCCGTTTTTTGCCCTGTCAGCCACAGTGAATCTTTGATCTGCATTCAGTATATCACACATCACCATTCTCATGAGTGCAGAGTCATCTACAACTAAAATATTTTTTCCCATATATGTTCCATTCCCTGTTACAATGTTTATATGCTTCTCTCTTTATGCCGCTGTTTTCTTTCCTGTTCAAAGATATATTTGATGATCTCCTCGCGCTCATCCACGTCCATATTCAGATACTGCACGCGGTGTTCATAACTGCCGGGTTTTCCCTCCACCTCACGCACTGCCAGCACCTTTCCCGCCATCTGATACTCTTTCATCCCGCCCTTTGTACGCAGGACAAAATTGCAGTAGAGCAGCGCATCCGTGTTGTAATTGAAGGTCGAAATGAAACGCAGTCCTCCGCCGCTGATATCCACGATGGTGCTCTGTTTCACCGGAAGGCCGGATTTAAAATAGAGTTGTTTCTCCTGCAGCGCCTTGATCTCCTCTTCATCCATCTCCCTGGAATTCATCTCCAGCGCGCAGCTGAAACGATAGTATTCTCTTCTCTGATGTTTTCGCAGGTTGCTGGTCAGCTCCATCACCGCAATATAGACGTTATTGCTCTTATAGCGGTCCAACACTCTGGCATAACACTGGTACAGCCCGTTCTCTGTATAAAACCAAAGCTCGAATTCCCCGTCCACCGGCAGGAGCACCATCAGCCCCTTCTCAATGGGCATCATGACTTCCAGCTGATCCTCCGAGAGGACATCGAAGACTTTTGTCCGATGGACCTTTTTCTCCTCCTGTTCCCCCTCCGTCTCCGGCGCGTTTCTTTTTACCTCCTGCATTTCCAGAATCTGGCCTGCCGATATAATATCAGATAACATATCTTATCTCCTTCCTGTCATAATGTGTGAAAAAAATGCCATCATACCGTGTTTCACTTTCGGACTTTCCTCTTCTACGTTCATCAGTTTCCTTGCAATTCCCCCGTAGGCGAGCGCCGATCTCGCCGAAGTATTCTGAATCGATATCGGCGTCTGCTGCATCACCGCTCTGGAGAGCTGTTCATCCTGAGGAATATAACCGAGATACTCTATCGGAAGCTTCAAATATCTGGAAACGACCGTATTCAGTTTATGGTACAGCATGCTTCCTTCTTCCTCGTTTTTCACTTTGTTCGCCAGCACATTGATACTGGTATATTCCGGCTTAAACCTGCTGTGTCGGTTTAACGCCTTCAACAGGGAATAGGAATCCGTTATGGATGTGGGCTCCGGCGTCGTGACAAGCAGTATCTCGTTGCTCGCCACCAGAAATTCCAGCACGGCATTGGAAATTCCCGCCCCCGTATCCACGATGATCACATCAGCCATACTGTCCAGTTCCACCAGGTTCTGAATAATATAATTCAGATAATCCTGCGACAAATTCGCCATACCTACAATGCCGGATCCGCCGGAGATAAATCCCACATCCATCGGTCCCCATGTGATGATATCACGGATGTTCTTGCCCTGATAGATCAGATCATACAAATTATACTTCGGCACCGTTCCGAACATGATCTCAATATTTGCCAGCCCAAAATCCGCATCCAGTATGATAACTTTCTGATCCATTTTGCGGAATTGAATCGCAAGATTTATCGCCGTATTTGATTTTCCCACGCCTCCCTTTCCGCTGGTAACCGTGATTACTCTGGCCGCCTGACGTCTGGGCTGGCTCTGGGCTTTGATAATATTCCTTAGTTTCTCCGCCTGATCTGCCATCTAGTTCTTACCTCCAAGCAACTGTTTGACTGTTTTCTGAGGGTTAAATATCTCTATGTCATCCGGCACGTTCTGTCCGCAGGTTATATAGGATACCCCGGCGCCGGTATGTAATTTCAGGTTCAGAAGGTTTCCCGCTGTTGTCGTCTCATCCAGCTTTGTGAAAATGATCTTATAATCCCCCACATTGGAGTAGGCATCCGCGATATTCAACAGATCCCTGTACTTTGTGGTGGCCGAGAGTACCAGATGCACTTCCTTGTCAATTCCTTCCTCCAGTCCGTTGATAAAAGCATCCATGCTCTCCCGCAGCGCCGGATTATGCGGGGAATGCCCCGCCATGTCCACCAGGACAAAATCGTACTCCTTAAACTCCCGTATGCACGCCTGCATCTCCTCCACCGAATAGATCACCCGGAACGGAACTTCCAGAATATTTGCATATGTCCTGAGCTGTTCCGCCGCCGCGATCCGGTAAGTATCGGCCGTGAACAGCGCGACTTTATATTTCTGATCCAGCCGGAACTTGGAGGCGATCTTCGCGATCGTCGTGGTCTTTCCCACACCGGTAGGCCCCACAAAGAAAATGACCCGGAGATTTTTTCCTTCCTTCTCGATCGGCATCGCCTTGCCAAACTTTAAGATCATCTTCTGGTACACATCCGCCAGCGCGTGATCAAAGGGCAGGTTTATCTTGGCGTTCTTCTCCATCTCGTCGATGATCTGGTTGGCATACTTTTCATCCACTTCATTGTCCAGCATCGTATTGTAGAGGAGCTTCACAAACCGCGTCATCTCGTTGTCCTCCTCCGCCTCCTCCGACGCAGGCTCCGCGGCCGTCTCCTCCTCGTCAATCTGAAGTTTTTTCTCAATAATGCTCTGGAGAGAATCCAGTTTCTCCACCAACAGTTTATGGCTGCCGTTCTCCGCCTCCTCCTTCTTCGGGGATGTCTCCCCGTCCGCAGGCCCCACATCCGCCCCGGCGGCTTTTGCCACCTGCCGGAACGTCTCCCGGAGGCTGGCCTCCTCCGCAGGCTTCTGGGCGCCGCCGGCATAGGGGTATCTCTCACTGTCCTCCTCCTTCGCCACCGTCACTTCCACCTGGGATTTTTTCAGAAAGCCGAAAGGTCCCTTGGGCGATATGGTCTTTACATTCATGATAACGATATTTTCACCCAGCTCCATCTTCGCCCGGGCGACCGCCTCTTCCTCTGTTTTCGCTGTGTACTTCTTAATTATCATTACGCTGTCACCATTCCCACTGACTGCAGTTCCACATTGGAGTCCACTTCATTGTAGGAGACCACAATCAAATCTTTATAATAATCCTCTGTCAATTTCTTAAAATAAATTCTGACGATCGGAGATGTGATCACAATCGGATTTTTCCCCATCTGTTCCAGTTTCTCCGTCTCCTTGCCCACACTGCTCATGACCGCCTTGATGCGGATCGGATCCAGGGATATATAGGCGCCCGTCTCGGTCTGCTTGACGCTGCCCATGATCTCCTGTTCTATCTTCGGGTCCAGCGTGACCACACTGGTCGTCTCAGACGCAGGGAAATAACGGCTCGAGATCGCCCGCTTTAAACTCTGTCTCACATATTCCGTCAAAATATCGGTATCTCTGGAGGAGGGCGCGTAGTCCGCCAGCGTCTCCAGTATTGTCTGCAGATCCCGGATGGAAATTCCCTCCCGAAGAAGATTCTGCAGTACTTTCTGGATCTCGCCGAGCCCCAGCATCTTCGGCACCAGTTCGTCCACGAGAGCCTGATTCGCCTCCTTGATATTGTTGATCAGATTCTGTACATCCTGACGGGTCAGCAGCTCGTCAATATGTCCCCTGATCACCTCCGTCAGATGGGTCGCAATGATCGAAGGCGGATCCACCACCGTATAGCCGAGACTCTCCGCCCGCTCCCTCTGGCTCTCCGTGATCCAGAGCGCCGCCAGATGGAAGGATGGCTCAAACGTCGGAATGCCGGAGATCTCCTCCTCCACATACCCGGGATTCATCGCCATATAGTGATCGAATAATATCTCCCCGTCGCTGACCTGAATTCCCTTTATTTTGATGACATACTGGTTCGGATTCAACTGAATATTGTCCCTCAGTCGGATGATCGGCACCACAGTACCCATCTCCAGCGCGATCTGCCTTCGGATCATGACCACACGATCCAGGAGATCACCGCCCTGATTGACATCCGCAAGGGGAATAATACCATAGCCGAATTCCAGCTCGATGGGATCCACCTGCAGCAGGGAATTGACATTCTCCGGCTGCCTGATCTCCTCCGCGGCCACCTCCTCGGTGTCCACTTCCTCCCGGATGCCCGCCATCTCCAGCGATCCCTGCACCATACGTCCTGCCACGATAAATCCCATGCCGAGCGTGACGAAAATCACGGTCTGCAGCGGTGTGATGATCCCCAGCACAGAGAGCGTGGCGCCCACGATGTAGAGGGCTCTCGGCACACCGAAGAGCTGTCCCACTATGACGTTGGCAAAGTCGGCATCCTTGCCGCCCTTTGTCACTAAAATACCGGTTGCCAGGGAGATTAACAGCGAAGGGATCTGGGAGACCAGACCATCGCCGATCGTCAGAATACAGTAGGTCTGTGCCGCCGTACTGAAATCCATTCCCTGCCGCAGCATCCCCATGGCCGCGCCGCCGACCAGATTGACAAAGGTGATCAGCAGCCCCGCCGTGGCGTCTCCCTTTACGTACTTCACGGCACCGTCCATGGAACCGAAGAAGCTGGCCTCCGCCTGGATCTTCTCCCGGCGTTCCTTCGCCTCCGCGTCCGTGATGGCACCGGTATTCAAATCCGCGTCGATAGCCATCTGCTTACCGGGCATGGCGTCCAACGTAAATCTCGCCGTCACCTCAGCCACACGCTCGGAACCTTTGTTGATGACCATAAACTGAATCAGAATCAGAATGATAAATATGATCACACCTACCACGAGATCGCCGCCGCCCACGTAGTCGCCGAAAGTCATGACCACGTTGCCCGGGTTGCCTGTCAACAGGATCAGTTTCGTGGAAGATACGTTCAGCGCGATTCGGAAAATCGTCGTGAAAAGCAGCATGGTCGGGAAGAAAGACATGTCTAACACTTCCTTCGTAAACATGACCGTAAAGAGTATCACAAAAGCGATCCCGATATTGACAGCGAGAAAAACGTCGAGAAGCCAGGAAGGGATAGAGACAATAAACATGATAAACGCAGCGAGAATATAGAGGGCCACGCCCAGATCCGCTTTTCCGATTTTCATTCGCTCCTCTCCTTTCCAACCTGATTTTTAATATCTTCCGGCTTTCTGGTCCCTGATATGGTACACATAAGCCAGCACTTCCGCCACCGCCGGGTACAGTTCCCCGGGAATCTGCGCCCCCACATCCACATTGGCGTAGAGCATCCTCGCCAGAGGTTTGTTTTCGTAAATCTCTATATCATACGCCTTCGCTTCCTCTTTGATCTTCGCCGCCAGATAATCCGCACCCTTCGCCAGCACGATGGGCGCCGCATACAGCTCACTGTCATATTTCAGAGCCACCGCATAATGAGTAGGGTTGGTGATGACTACATCCGCCTCCGGCAGTGCCTGCATCATCCTTCTCCTGGAAGCCTCCTGCATGCGCTGTCTCTGCTTGCCCTTGATCTGGGGATCCCCTTCCTGATCCTTGTACTCATCTTTGACTTCCTGTTTTGTCATCTTCATGTCATCGCTGAATTTCCATCTCTGATAGATCAGGTCTAAAAGGGCGATGATCATATATACCGCAGCGATCCGGATGCCCAGGTCGATCACGATCGTCCCGATCTCCTGCACCGCCGACAGTATCGACATATCCATCAGATAAAACAGGATCTGCAGTTTGTCTTTTATATAACTCCAGGTGATATAGACGATCAGTCCTATCTTGGCCACCGACTTGACCAGCTCCACCAATGAGTTCAAGGAGATGATCTTCTTAAAGCCGCTGATCGGATTTATCTTGCTCAGTTTGGGCTCTAACGTCTTTGCTGTGGGCTTCCATTTCACCTGCACCACATCGCTGCCGAAGGCCACGATCACGCCCACCAGAAAGATCGGCAGCATCACCAGAAAAAAATTCTGTATATTCTGGGTCAGGATCGATTCGATGTTGGCTGCGGGCACCGTCCCATAGGGCATATTCACCACTTCCGGAAGCCTGTTGTAGACACCGCCGTACAGCTCCAGAAAGCTGATGCTGATATGTCCGATCCAGATTTTTAACAGCAGAAAAAGGGACAAAAGCCCCAGTCCGTTCGCAATCTCCTTGCTCTTTGCCACCTGCCCTTCTTTTCGGGCATCGTCCAGTTTTTTCTGTGTGGCCGGTTCCGTTTTTTCACCGCCGGGCCCTTCCTTGGCAAAAAACTGTAAATTATATTCCAGCATCACATCAGCGCCTCCACAAAGGCAGCCGTCATCCGTCTTGCCTCCGTAAATATCATTTCCGCCGCCCTCGGGAGCAGGAATACGGTCAGAAAGATCACTCCCAGTCCCACAAAAATCTTGAGCTGCAGGCCGACCGCAAACATATTCATCTGGGGCGATACTCTCGCCAGAATACCTAACACCACATTCAGCATCAGGATCGCCGCAAAGATCGGCAGGCAGATCTGAAATCCGATGCGGATATACTCTCCCATAAAGCGGACCGCCACATCCAGAAGCTTCGCCGCGTCAAAATTTGCCCCGTACACCGGAATCAGTTCGTAGGATTCCGCCAGCGCTCCGATGACATACTGGTACATTCCGCTGAGCACCAGGATCAACATGATCAGATTCTGGTACAGCGTGCTGGTGATCGTCGTCTGCTGTCTGGTGGCCGGGTCCATCAGCGTCACCATGGAGAAACCCACTTCCATGTCAGCTATGGCTCCTGTCAGCGCCAGAATGCTGGAACACAAATTTACCCCCATTCCGATCAGAACGCCCGTCAAAAATTCCTTCGCCACTATCATGGTATACTCGAACACCGTACTGTAGAGGATCTCCTGCCTGGGCAGGACACCGTACAGCACCACCGATATCATGACGCTGAGCACCGTCCGATACCTTCTCGGCACATTGTTCATGTTGAAAAACGGCACCACATACACAAACATGGACACTCGGACGAGTATCAGCAGAAAATATTCCAGATCGGCATAATTGAAATCTACCGTAACCATAGCACCCCGCTATTTCACATATTCGCTGAGATTTGACAGCAAATCTGTCATCAGATTTGCCATCTCCGTCAGCATCCAGTGGCCTATGACCATAATCGTCAAAAAAATGGCGAGCACTTTGGGCACAAAGGTCAGAGTCTGCTCCTGGATGGAAGTGACCGTCTGAAAAATACTGATGATCAACCCCACCGCCATGGAAATCAAAAGTACCGGTGCCGATACTTTTATTATGATATACAACGCCTGATTGGCTATCGCGATAACCTCATCTACCGTCATCCTGTTCTTTCCTTTCTTATCCTGTGAGATAGAAGGATCTCACCAGATTTACAATGACCAGATTCCATCCGTCCGCCACAACGAAAAGCAGTATCTTGAACGGCATGGAGATTGTCGTCGGTGGCAGCATCATCATACCCATACTCATCAGCGTGGAAGCCACCACCATATCGATCACAATAAACGGAATATAGATCACAAATCCCATGCTGAAACCGGCCCGCAGTTCACTGATCATAAAAGCCGGGATCAATACCGAGGTGGGGATATCCTCGAGGGTCTCCCCGTCCCACTCGGTCCGGGAGATATCCATAAATACTTTGACATCCTCGGTCTGCGTGGAGCGGTACATAAACTTCCGCAGAGGCTCCACCCCCCGCTCAAGCGCCTCATCCTGCTCGATCAGTCCGCTCTCATAGGGCACGATCGCATCGTTATAGATCTCGTTGATCGTAGGCTCCATGATAAAAAACGTGAGGATCAGAGACAATCCGATCAGGATCTGGTTCGTCGGCACCGTCTGGGTGCTGAGCGCCGCCCTCGTAAAGTGGAGTACGATGATGATGCGCGTGAAGGATGTCATCATCAGAATAATCGTGGGCAGAAGTGCAATCATAGTCAGCGTCAGAAGGATCCTCAGCTCGCCCGCTATCGTACCATTGTTGTTGCTGATGGTGATCGTCGCCGTGTTGGCGATATTCAATTCCCCAAGTTCCTCCGGAGACTCCGTTTCTCCCGGATCCTGCAGCGTAGTGCTCGTATCCGTATCGCCCGTTTCGCCCTGGTCCACGTCGAGCCTTGTCGCGTGTACGACCTGAGCGGAGCAAATACAGAATATGCCCACCGTAAACAGCAGGCATAACAGTTTCCTAATCCGTAGTCCGGAAAATCTTTCTCTCATTCTTTTTTCTTTTCCCTGACTTTCTCCAATAATTCCTGAAAACTCATCTTCGCATCAGCCGTATCATCCTTTCGCATCAGCGCCGACTCGTCCACTTCCGTCAAAAAGGTAACTGTATCTTTTGCCACAGCTACGGCCAGATATTTGTTCCCCACACGTATTATCTGGACATACTTATCAGAGGCAATACGAATGCTCTCCAGCATCTCGATATTGCCGCCTGACCATCTCCCTTTCTGATATCCGGCAAGCCATTTTGTCACTGCCCACGTCACCCCTAAAACCAGGATGAAGAGAATAAGTACAGTAATAAACTGTGTTATTCCATTGTATGCAGCAGTTGTCAAAATCGTCATTATCCGATAACCTTCTTTACTGCCTCCAGTACGCGGTCAGCCTGAAACGGCTTTACGATAAAGTCTTTCGCGCCGGCCTGGATGGATTCGATTACCATCGCCTGCTGCCCCATCGCGGAACACATAATGACTTTTGCACCCGGATCGCCCGCTTTGATCTTCTTCAGAGCCTGGATACCATCCATCTCCGGCATTGTGATATCCATCAACACCAGATCGGGCTTCACTTCCGAATACTTCTCCACTGCCTTTGCACCGTTTTCTGCCTCCCCGGCCACGTTGTAGCCGTTCTTGGAGAGAATGTCCTTAATCATCATTCTCATAAACGCCGCATCGTCACAAATCAACACATTTTTAGCCATCTTTTCACTCCTATCGCTTTTTTCTATGCTATTTTACTTAATAATCTCCGTTATTCTGACGCCAAAGCTCTCCTCAATCACGACAACCTCGCCTCTGGCCACCATCTTTCCGTTCACAAAAACTTCCACCGGCTCGCCGGCCACTTTATCCAGCTCGATGATCGTTCCGGGTGCAAAATCCAGCACCTCGGAAATGGATTTCTTCGTGCGCCCAAGCTCTACCGTGACTTCCAGTGCCACATCCATGATCAGATCAATGTTAGCCGGCGCCCCCGCTCCCGGAGCGACCGCCGCAAAATTCTGGAACTGTGCAGGCTGTATATTCACCGGAGATACCATAGGCTGAGGTGCAGGCTGCATAGGCATTCCGTAGGGCATACCATATCCCGGCGGCATCATCCCGGCGTTTCCGTAGGGCGGATACATTCCTGCCATACTCATATCCTGCGCGGGTGCTCCCATCCCGGGCATACCCATCCCCGCCGCAGGTGCAGCAGGCATCGGTGCCGCTTCCGGTATCGCAGGCTGTGGTGCCGGTTGTGGTGTCGGCTGCTCAGACGCAGGCGCTGCTCCCGCATCTCCTGCCAGACCGCCGTTCATAAAGGCATCGCACAAAAATCTGGCGAAATCGCAGGGATAGAGCTGCATGATCGTGCTGTCGATCAAATCGCCGATCTGCATACGGAAGCCGATCTTCACAAAAGTTCCGCTGAGAAACGGCGAAATATCCTTCCCAGCATCTATCGTCATCAGATCCACCAGCGTTGCCTCCGGAGGACTGATATCGACCATCTTCCCCAGCATCGTCGCAAGAGACGTCGCTGAAGCTCCCATCATCTGATTCATCGCCTCCGAGATAGCACTCAAATGAATCTCCGATAACTCGCCGTCCGTATTGGTGCCGTCACCGCCCATCATAAGATCGGTGATGATCTTCACATCGTGTTCCTTCAATATTAAAATATTATGACCGTCTAATCCCGCCGTATACTTGATCTGAATAAATACACAGGGTCTCTCATAGTCCCCCACCATGGTTTCCCATGTTGCCAGCGACACCACCGGCGTCGTAATATTTACCTTGCGGTTTACCAGTGAATACAGGGTCGTTGCCGCTGAGCCCATACTGATATTGGCGATCTCCCCGATGGCATCCTTCTCCACATCGGTGAGCAGTGCTTCCTCCTTACTGATAGCGCCCGTATTTTCGAGGGAAGACGGCTCTGATACCTGAGGTTCCGGTGCTGCGGCTTCTGCCTGTGGTTCATCCGAATCAGCAGTGCCTTCCGACATACCGTTCAGCAAAGCGTTTATCTCATCCTGTGATAACATTCCACCATCCACTTATCTATTCCTCCTCTCCCAGAACCGATGTAACCTGCACAGCATATTTTTCTTTGCTGGAACCGGGTACCGCGGTAAATTTTTTAATATTCCCGACATAAACCGTCAGATCATTGTTTATCTCGGAGTCTAATCGTATAATATCGCCCAACTGAAGATTCATAAAATCGTTGACCGATATGCTGCTCGTTCCCAAAATTGCCCTGAGCGGAACGCTCACTCTCTTCACCAGAGATTCCAGATGTTCCTGATAATCCTCATCGGAAGCTTCCTGCATCGTGGAGTACCAGAATTTCGTATTCAGGTTATCCATGATATCTTCCAGTGTAAAATAGGGCAGACAGATATTCATCATACCTTCCACATCCCCTATTTTGACATTCAGCGTCACGATCGCTATCATATCGCTGGGGGCGATGATCTGGGCGAACTGCGGGTTTGTTTCGATCCGGTCGAGCACCGGACTGATCTCCACCACATTCTTCCATGGTTCTCTGAGAAGCTGCATACAGACAACCAATATCTTCTCCAGTATCGCCATCTCTATCTCTGAAAAATCTTTTGCTTTCTCCAGCGCCGTCCCCTGCCCGCCAAGCATCCGATCGATGATCGCATAGCCCGTGTTCAGAGAAAGCTCCATAATGATATTTCCGGACAGCGGTGCGAAGTTTACAATGGACAATATGACCGGACTGGACAATGCATTCGAAAATTCCGAAAAAGTTACCGTCTCCGAACTGTTCACGGAAACCTGCACATTTTTCCTGAGGTAGACCTGCAGGTTTGTGGCGAGCAGCCTCCCGTAGTGTTCAAAAATAATTTCAAGCGTACGGAGATGCTCCTTGGAAAATTTGACCGGGCGTTTAAAATCGTAATCCTTTACCGGTTTTTCTTCCGTCTCCTGTATTTCGTTCGCGTCCAGTTCACCGGTACTGAGGGCCGCCAGAAGATTATCTATCTCTTGTTGCGATAATACCTCACCCATCCGGGTTCACCTCCTTTACCCGGAATATTTTACGTCTCTGAAGTCCACCCTGAAAATAAAGTCAGAGCCGAACATATTCTGAATGCTCTCCAGAATCGCCTGTTTCATGCCGGCCTCATCGGCCTGGGCCTCCGCCATCGTGTACTGACCGATCACATTGATGATCTCACTCTTGATCAGACTCTCCCTGTCCGTGAGGCTCTCCCCGTATTCTTTGTAGTCTTCGTGCTCCTTATCCATGGAGAGCGTGACTGCGATCATGATATAGTGCTCCGCGCCGTCCTCATCCTGCTTCAGGCGGATCGTCATCGTATCCGCGATATCGTAGGACGCTATGTTCTCTATGGGTACTACCGGTGTAAATGCCGTTCCGTCCGCAGAAGAGAGCTCCATATCCATAGCGCCGGTGATCCGCATCACCATGTCCGCTGTCGCCTTGTTTGTGCTCGTCACGCTGAACAGCATCACCGATGTCAGGGCGATATTCACGATCAACAGCGCCAGTATGATAACTGAAATCAAATTTTTCTTCATCTCTGTCTCCCACCTTTATTATTCGTAACTGGATATCTCATTATAGATTCTGATTTCCACTCTTCTGTTTTTTGCCCTTCCTTCTTCCGTCGAGTTGTCGGCGATCGGAACATACTCGCCTCTGCCGGAATTTTTGATGCGGGCCGGATCCAGATTTGTCGTATCCATCATATAATTGAAAACCGAAAGAGCTCTCGCCGCGCTCAGCTCATTGTTGCTGGAAAAGCGCCGTCCCGATATGGGAACATTGTCCGTATGTCCCTCGATCTCTATCGTTCCCCCTGCATACCGTTCCAGAATCACGCCCACCTTATTCAGCACAGGCTTGGATTCCTCCTTCAGTTCATCGCTTCCCGAGTTGAACAGCAGAGAACCTTTCATCGTGAGCTGCACATACTGGGCCGTCACCTGCATTTCGATATCCCCGGTCAGGTTATTCTCCTGCACGGCCTCCTCAATCTTTTCCGACAGCTCCTCCGACTGCTTTAGCCCTTCTTTCTGCACTTCGCTCTGGAGATCGTCCATCTCTTCCATCTCCGGCGTATTCTCCGCCATCTGTCCCACACTGTTCACAAAGTCATCGAGCTCGGGCAACTGGCTTATCCCGTTTCCGATCATCGCTCCGTCTCCGATCGATGTGGAACCGGCAGTGAAGATACTGAAAGTCTTGGAAAAAGAAGCCGCTACCAGTTCAAACTTCTGCGCGTCCACTGAGGACATGGAAAACAACAGTACGAAAAAGCACAACAGCAGGTTCATCAGATCGGCAAAGGTACTTTGCCACTCCGGCGCGCCTTTCTTAGGCTCATCTTCCCGTTTTTTAGCCATCTGCTTCACCGCCTTCTGATGAGGTTCTATCCTTCGGCGCAAGGAATGACTTCAGCTTCTCCTCGATGACACGCGGATTCTCACCCGCCTGGATCGACAGAAGGCCTTCTATCAGAATTTCCTTAAGCCGGTATTCTTCACTGTTATTTGTTTTCAGCTTCATTGCGATCGGCGTACAGATCCAGTTGGCAAGAAGCGAACCGTAGAGTGTGGTGATGAGGGCAACGGCCATCTGCGGACCGATGGAGTTCGGGTCTGACATGTTGTTCAACATGTTTACCAGACCTACAAGAGTACCGATCATACCCCAGGCAGGTCCCATGGATCCGACGTCCTCCCAGAAAGTGATCTTCTTTTTATGGCGGTCTTCCATGCTCATCAGTTCGGTCTCCATGATCGCCCTCACAAGCTCAGGGTCCGTACCGTCCACGACCAGAAGGATTCCCTTGCGCAGAAATTCATCGTCGATCTCCCCTGCCGCCTCTTCCAGAGAGAGCAGCCCTTCCTTTCTCGCCACGTTGGAAAGATCTATGACTTTCTGAATCATCTCAGGAATATTGAAATTAGGCCGTTTCAGCACAAGTCCGAAACTTTTCAATCCTCCCACGAAGCTTTCGATCGTATTTCCTGCCAGAATCGCACAAAAAGCACCGCCGAAGGTGATCAGCGCGGACTGCAGATCCATAAAGTCCCTATAGATCGCCGCAAAACCGTTACCAACTACGATAGCCATAATGGTCAGCGAAATACATACTACTAATCCTATGATTGACGCTATATCCATTGCTCTTGCCTTTCTTCCGTTTTTACATCAATCTGCAAAAACACCCTTTCTCTACGATTTTACTAAATTTTATCAGAAATGTCTACTTTCAATTACAATAATTTTTATACAATCTTTGCCAAAATTCAAAACAAAACAGGAGACTTGTCGTTTTTTGTCCGACAAATCCCCCATTTGTCTTTATTTTTCTAAACTGCTCCGAAAAAAATACTAACGTTTCAGATTAATCAGTTCCTCCAGCATCGTGTCGGACACCGTGATGATACGGCTGTTCGCCTGGAAACCACGCTGTGTCACGATCATGCCGGTGAGCTCGCCGGACAGGTCCACATTGGACATCTCCAGCTCACCCGGGGTCATATATCCGCCGTCCGATGTGATATCCACACCGATCCCGTCGAAATCTCCGGAGTTCTGGGTCGCTATGTATAAATTGTCTCCTTCCTTCTGCAGACCGGAGGCGTTCGCGAATCTCGCCACGGCGATCTGCCCGAGGAGTTTGCTCTGGCCGTTGTCGTACGCCGCGTAGATCTTGCCGTCCTGCTGGATGGAGAGACCGGACATCTTACCTACCATACGTCCGCCGCCCTGGTGGTCCAGGCTGCCGTTGGTGGCATTCGCCGTGGAGACTTTATTGTTGCCCTGGTTGCTGAGGGTCGAAAAGTCGATCGTAATATTTTGGAAGCTTGCCGCGTCGGGCATTGTTCCGAAAGTGAGCTGGGATGTTTTGCTCCCCGCCGTGCCGTTCAGTCCCACGAAGGAACCGTCCTGTTTGCTGAAGTCGATGCTGCAGCCGTCCACGTACTTGCCGTTTAAGGTGATGGATCCGGCAGCGCTTCCGTTTCCCGCCTGCATACCGCTCTGTGTGATCAGCGTCGCCAGCTGCATGCTCACGTTATAGGTGGTCTCCGTGGGAGGGGTTGCCGTGTTATCGGTTATCGTGCTGCGCATGCTGCGGAATTCGTCCACATCGTCGTAGCCGAAGGCTTTCGCCACGCCGGCCCACGCATCCGCCTCTTCCAGGGCGGTTCCGGTGGTATCCGCGGTATTTGCATATTCCACGGCGGATATTCCATTCTCCCCGTCCGTGATTGTGTAAGTGATATGCTTACCGGTCTGTCCGTCCACCACATAGTCGATCGTCCAACCGCCGCCGGCTGCCCCCGCCAGTGTATAGCCGTTGCCCAGCGCCTTTACCTCATCCGGAAGGGTGACCGGCGTATTGCCCATGCTGGCTCCCACTGTATCCGTGATGTCTTTTCCGTTGGCATCCAACAGTTTCACCAGCTCGCAGGAGTAGGAGTTCACGTTATCATTGTTTCCCGCCACCTTCTTGATCGCCAGTTTCGCCGTGTAGCTGTATCCCCTGTCGTCGTAGAAGTTCAGATTCATGATCTTTCCGTCCTTGGAGTTCACCTCCGGGCTCTCCGCATCCACGATGCCGGATACGTACGCCTGGGTAGTCGCCTCCGCCGGGTAAGTCATGTTCGCTGCGCTCATGATCTGCAGCGCGGTCACTGTATCCGGCTTGATATCGTTGGTGTCCGGATCTACCTGCCAGCCCATCACCTTGTAACCGTTGGATGACATGACCAGATTGCCCGCCGCGTCCACCTTGAAGGAGCCGTCCCTTGTGAACATATTGTCTCTGCCGTTGTTGACGACAAAGAAAGAATCGCCCGTGATACGGATGTCGAACGGATTGTTTGTGGTCTCCGCCGAACCCGGCAGTGTGATATTCGTGTTGATGGATGCCATCTTAACGCCCAGACCTACCTGTTTGGGGTTGATGCCGCCGATGCCTGTATTGGCATTCGGCCCGGATGCGTTGCTGGAATTCTGATATAATAATTCGGAAAACAGCGCCGCCTGCGCCTTGTAACCTACCGTATTTACGTTCGCGATATTGTTACCGATAACGTCCATTCTTGTCTGATGTGTTTTCAGTCCTGCAACGCCTGAATACATTGCTCTGTTCATAAATCAATTTACCTCCTGTTTGAAAGAGGGGTCCGTCTGTTCCTTCTGTCATTCCGGAACATCTATAGCTTCCATTAATAAGGTCCGGCTATAATTTATATGATCACGGCCCCGTCAATATTAGTAAAAATGTTTTCCTGTGCTTCACTCTGTTCCATCGCAGTCACCACAGTGCTGCTCGGTACATTCACGATAAACGCCAGAGAGTCCACTAACACCAGCGAATCTTTGATGCCTTTCGCCTGGGCTTTCTTTGTCCCCTCCTGCAGCCTTTCCATCTGTCCGTCCGTCAGCTCAATGTTTCTGGTGCTGAGTCTGTTCGACGCATGTTTGGAAAATCGGACTTCTCTGTCAAGCCCCGCCGCCCGTTCCAGAATATCCTGAAAGGACAGGCTTCCCTGCTGCTTCACCGCAGGTGTTTTCGGCTTCTGACCCAAATATTCGCCCTGCACCTGTTCTAAAGAGTGAAAACCGTTTGTCTGTACTTTCATACTCTTCACCAGCTTCCATGCTAAATTTACGCTTCCGCGTTCTCTTCCGGTCCCTCGGTCTTATCCGTTTCTCCCGGTTTCTCTGTTTCCCCCGGTTTCTCTGTCTCTCCCGGTTTCTCTGTTTCCCCCGGTTTCTCTGTCTCTCCCGGTTTCTCTGTTTCTCCCGGTTTCTCTGTCTCTTCCGGTTTCTCCGCCTCGTGAGCTTTCTTCAGTTCCTCGATACGCTCATACAGCTTTTTGATCTTTTCCGCGTTTTCCTTCGCCACAAAAGTCTTCTCATACTCGGACATTTTTTCGTACTCGTTGTAAACGCTCTCCACATCCTCCGCATCGTCGTATGTCAGATTCTCATATGCCGGAAGTTTATTCAATTTCACGGACCACTCATACACTTTATCAAAAGCAGTCATGTACTCCGTATCCACCACATCGTGCAAATCGTCCATGGAATAAAGGGAACCGTTCACGGAGAGATACGCTCTTCCTCCCTCGTAGGTGACATAATCCACCTTCCCCTGTATCGTAGTGGTCTTTCCCGATTCGCTGGTAGTCTGCAGCACGACTGTCTTTCCCACCAGTGTGGATGCTCTCGACAGATCGAAAGAAGCGCTCATATTCTGCATTGCCTCCAGTTCCGAGAAAGTCGCGTACTGGGATATCCACTCTGTGTTGGATGTGGGCTCCAGCGGATCCTGATTCTGCACCTCCGCCACCAGAAGCTGCAGGAAAGTATCTTTGCTGTATCCCGATGTCTTTTCTTTTTCTTTTGCTTTGGCTAACGATGTCTGGGATTCGGTCTCCACTATCTTACCGTCCTGCACCGGCGCCACCAGATTACTTGCCATAGTCTCTCTCCTTTACGCTGTATAGTTTACAATATTGCCCTCGGCCTGCATGATCTCAGCCGTCAGCCTCTCCTCCTCGGTAAGATCCTCCTCTTCCGGATCCAGTTCTCCGAGATTTAAATTTCTGCCGCCTTTTCGCCCCTGTTTCTGTTGCTGTTCCGAAGCCGTCTCGTTCCCCCCGGGATTTCTGTCCAGGGAATACTGTGCGACCGTCACTTCCACCGCTTCCACTTTGACGCCCTGCTGTTCCAGATTTTCTTTCAGCTCCATCACCTGGCTCTCCAGCGCTGCTCTCACAGACTCGTTCTGGGCGATAAACTGCGCGGTCAACGCACCCTCCCTGTTGGTGATCTGGATATGTAAGGTCCCCAAAGATTCGGGATGCAGCTGCATCTCCAGGCTGGTCATTTCCGGTTTCACGGAGACTTTCATGTAGTCCAGTATCTGGTCCATGATCTGCTGTGTGTCGGCAAACGAAAATGCACTTCTCACCTCTTCCGCATGTACCTGTACTGCCTGCTCTGCGCTCGATGTCTGATAACTGTTCCCCATAAACGGGCTTTCGCTGTCATTCCCGGCGCTCTCCTGCCTCGGTGTCTCCTTCGGCATCGTCGTCTCTGTCCTGGCGTTTTCCGTAGCCTCCGGCTTCGGCGCCGTAAACCGCAGCGTGTTTTGGTCTCCCTCCGCTTCCTGCATCTGACCTGACGTCTCCTGCACTTCCTCCGTCACCTCGGGTGCTTCCGCAAACATCTTCTCCGCTTCCGCCACCGCCGCTTTCAGCTGTTCCGGGGTCATGCCGGTCTCTTCCTGCAGTTCCTTTGTGATGTCCTCCAGCGTACCCAGCGCTTCCGTCACAGATTGATAAAAAGTTTCATCGGTCAGAAGGGACATCTCATCCGCTCCCTCCGTCAGTTCCACCATCAGCTCTTTTAAGTTTTTCGGATCAAGTAATGACACTTCTGTCATTCCAAGCTTATCCATCGCCTCGGCAACCACCTCCGGCCGGATGCCCAACTGAGCTGCCAGCGCCGCGGCCATCTCGCCGCCCGCCCTCTCCAGAACCTCGGTATCCTCCGTGATATCTTCCGAAACTTCCTGTGTCTTTGTCTCTGTGTCCGCCTCGCTCGTCCCGGCTTTTTCCTCCGTTTTACCGCTCTTGTTCAGTTCCTCTTTCGGTGCGGTATCTTCGGCCTTCGCTCCCGCTTCCGAAGTTTTTGCAGTCTCCGTCTGCTTCATCGGTGTGGTATCCTGTTTCCCCATCGCCGTGGTCTGCTTCAGCACCGCATCAAAACTTCCGCCCCCGGAGGGCTGCGCCGGTTTTGTTCCTTTTGTCGATAAGATATTCTGCGCCGCAGAACCCTTATCAAGTACGGGCATGTTCGTCACGTTTTTACCTCCTTCTTTATTTGTCAATGTTCTTTTCAGGCCTTGACCTGAAATTTATAAAATCATTACCCTTCACATCCCTGTTCCGGGCAAACGATCTTCACAGAATATATCGGACATTTTGCCCGTTTTCTAAACCATCTGCAGTGATTTTCCGCATTGCCGATTTACTCCGGATCCATCATCTTTGTCAGTCTGGCCGCGTTCTCCTCATTCATCTGCTGCAGGATATCCGCTCGATCCTCCGCGGTCATCGCCTTCAGTATTTTCGCCACCAGATCCAGATCGCTGGTCATCGTATCAAAGATCGCCGCGGCCTCCTTCGCCTTCATCGAAGAATAGGTAGCCACATAGTCGGAGAGTTCCCGGTTCACAGCCGTCTCCTGGATCACCTGCTGATACAGATATTCCGCCGTCGCCGGATCCATCGCCTCATAATACTTCTGATATTCCTCCGCCCCCGGACCGTTCTCCGCGTAGACGACCTCCTCGTAAAATTCATTCTTTAAGCGCTCAAACTCCAGCTGATCGTTCTCAAAATTCTGCAGTCTGCTGTTCTCCTCCTTCAGCGCGCTCACCTCGTTGGCATACTCCAGATTCTGTTCCTGCGCCAGCTGCAGTTCCTGCTCCAGCTGCTTGATCTGGTCCACCGCATCCGCCACATCGGAGTAGGCGCTGTACTCATCCTCCTCTTCCTCTGTGCGGCGCTCGCCCGGAAGAATTTTATTGACCACCGGCACGTCCTTCAAAAGCGGTTTTAAGACGTTTGTTCCGACACCGCCCACATCCAGTTTTACAAGTACGCAGAGGATCGCGATCCAGATCAGCACAATAAAAGCCGTCACCAAAAATACCGGAAGTCCTCCCGGATCACCGTCGAGCTCTTCCTCCTGATCCGAGATTTCCCTGGCCTTCTGTTTCGCTTCCTTCTTCTGTGCCTTCTGTTCCGCTTTTAAACGTTTTCTCTCTTCTTTCAACCGCTGACGTTCCGATTCGCGGTCCTGAAGTTCTTCCGTCTGCTGCTCATTTCCCTGCAGTTTTTCTGCCATATATCTTCACGCCTTTCCGCTCTTTTTCCTCACAGCGAAGCAATCTCTTCCTCCGCATGTCTTCTCCGGCCGTAGACGTAACTCACCAGTTCATCCACTTCCTTGCTCTCTTCCTTCGCAAGCTCTTCCTTAAACTCCTCGAACGCAGCTTCCTTCAGCTGCTCGTGGGTCTTTCTCTCTATCATGTATTCCTGCAGAGTGATCCGGGCTCTCTCCAGCGCTTCCTCCGCTCTTTTTACCCTCACTCTCTGCTCCTCGATCGACACTTTTATGTACACTAACGCCGCTTCGTTCTCCTGCAGTTTCAGCGAGTCAAGTATCTCCTGCCGCAGTACTGCGCCCTCCGCCAGGTACTGGATCCTGCGCTGCTGTAAGCGCTGCAGTCTCTCCTCCTCCACATTGAGCTGCATGCGGGCGTTCGCAAATGCCTGCTTTGCCTGCTCCTCCATCTTTTCCTTGATATTCAGAATACTCTGCATCCTGTACACAAACTTCGCCATAAGCTCTCTTTTCCCGCCGGCCCCCGGAGTTATGTCGCAAAAATATTGTTCATGGCCTCCACGGCCTCCTCAAAGCCGGTCTTCGTATCCACATCCTGCATCAGAAATTCATTCACCTGCTCGATCTTGGAGATCGCATAGTCAATACCCGGATTGCTGCCTGCCTTGTAGGCGCCGATGTTGATCAGATCCTCCGCCTCCTGATAAGTTGCCAGCACGGTCTTCAACTTTCCCGCCATCGCCTTGTGCTCTCTCGTCGCGATCGCGCTCATACATCGGGAGATGCTCTGCAGCACGTCGATCGCGGGATAGTGATTTTTGTGGGCCAGCTTCCGGTCCAGCATGATATGTCCGTCCAGAATGCTTCTCGCAGTATCCGTGATCGGTTCATTGAAATCGTCCCCGTCCACCAGCACCGTGTAGAGCCCGGTGATGGATCCTTTGTCGGAACGACCAGCCCTCTCAAGAAGTTTCGGCATCTCCGCGTAAACGCTGGGGGGATAGCCTCTCGACACCGGCGGCTCCCCGCTGGCGAGCCCGATCTCTCTCTGCGCCATAGAAAAACGGGTCAGAGAATCCATCATAAGAAGTACATCCTTTCCCTGATCCCTGAAATATTCCGCAATCGCCGTGGCGGTCTTCGCTGCCTTGTTTCGCTCTAACGCCGGTTTGTCCGAAGTGGCCACCACCACCACGGAGCGCGCCATACCCTCCGGCCCCAGATCTCTCTCTATAAACT
This sequence comes from uncultured bacterium, assembly GCA_947643595.1. Classification (GTDB taxonomy): domain Bacteria; phylum Bacillota; class Clostridia; order Lachnospirales; family Lachnospiraceae; genus 1XD8-76. Next base: position 31,643 of record CANRWP010000021.1, read on the forward strand.
CCCGGACCTCTCTGCCCCGCTCTCCGATCAGAGCGATGACATTGATCTCCGCCGTCGTATTCCTCGCAAACATCCCCATCAGCGTCGATTTTCCCACGCCGGAACCGGCAAAAATGCCGATTCTCTGCCCTTTTCCTATCGTCAGCAGGCCGTCCACCGCCTTCACCCCCAGGGGCAGTACCTCGTCAATGATCTCCCTCTGCAGCGGATCCGGGGGCGCCGCCTCCACCGGATATCTGGCAACCGCCTCATAATGGGAACCGTCCACCGGCCTCCCCAGTCCGTCCAGCGTTTTCCCCAGAATTTCGTCTGTGATCTCCACCATCAGAGGCACATCCGTATTTTCCACAATGCTGCCCGAACCGATGCCGTCCGTCACCTCGTAGGGCATGAGCTGCGTCATTCCTCCCTTAAACCCTACCACTTCCGCCATGATCGAAGTACCCTCGCCTCCCGGCGGAAATATCCGGCAGATATCTCCGAGTTTCGCATCCGGTCCCGCCGACTCAATCGTCAGACCGATGACATTCACCACCTTGCCCATCTTTTTGAACAGGGGTTCCTCTATACATTTTTCATATCGTCTCAAACGAGTATGTGCCGTCGCTTCCAAAGTTTTCTCCTGTCACTCTTTCTGGTAGGCAAGCATGTGGATCCTGTGTCTGAGTTCCTGCAGTTCCACATCGATACTGCAGTCAAACAGACCGCCGCCGGTCTCGATCATTCCCTCCCCGCGCTTCATTGTGACATCCGCCACCAGGTCCATCCTGACCCCCGGCATTCCCACCAGAAGTTCCTCCTTGCGGGCGCTTATGTACTCATAATCCGCCTGGGAAACTCTGACGATAAACTCTTTCCCGCTGTCGATTCTGTGCAGCGTGGTATCTAACAGATGGAAAATGATCTCGCTTTGTTCCTTCAGACCCGCCTCAAAAACATGGTCATAGATCTTTGTCAGTTCATCTATCACCATGGGTTCCATTTCCTGCAGTTTCTCTTCGTACTCCCGATGCAGGGTATCCCGCACCCTTTCCGTTTCCTGTATTGCTTCTTTTACTTTTCTTTCCGCTTCTTCTACTCCCTGAAGAGCTTCCCCATGACCTTGTGCAAAACCGTCATTGTAACCGGCTTTCCTGCCCTCCTCCAACGCCTCGTGTCTGAGAACTTCAATCTCCTGCATGGCGGCAGCCCTCATCTCCTCGATCTCCTGTCTGGCCTCCGCCAGCAGTTCCTCCGGAGATGGTCCCTCATAGACAGGTTCCTCCCGGTAAATATTTCCGGATTCCCCGGCGATCATGCCGGCTGTCTCCCTGTCCATCTCTCCAAATTCCGTCACGCGAAATCCTTCCCCGGATTCCTGTCCTTCGGTGCTCGCGATCCCTGCCTCACTCAGACGCCTCGCCACGATCTCATTGGAGTTTATTATTCTGGCTTCCCCTTCACGGAAGTTTACAAAGCCTGACTTTAATAAATTAGACAACGACTTCGTCCCCTCCACCTCTGGAGATAACAATCTCTCCTGAATCTTCCAGCTTTCTGATAATATTTACGATCTTCTGCTGTGCTTCCTCCACATCCTTCATTCTGACAGGTCCCATAAATTCCATATCCTCCTGGATCATGGACGCGAGACGCTTGGAAAGGTTATTGAATATGGCGTTCTTCACTTCCTCATTCGAGCTCTTCAGCGAGACAGCCAGATCGTTGTTGTCCACGTCTCTAAGCACACGCTGAATAGATCTGTCGTCGAGAAGCAGGATATCTTCGAACACGAACATCTTCTTCCGGATCTCGTCTGCCAGTTCCGGCTCCTCTATCTCCAGGGTCTCCATGATATGCTTCTCCGTTCCTCTGTCCACCGTATTTAAAATATCCACTACAGCATCCACGCCGCCGATGATCGTGAAATCCTGATTGACAAGGGATGCCAGTTTCGATTCCAAAATGTTTTCCACCTCTTTGATCACATCCGGGCTTGTTCTGTCCATCACCGCGATACGCTTTGCCACATCCGCCTGCCTGTCGGGCGGGAGAGCGGAGATAATCAGTGCCGCCTGCCCGGGCGACAGGTAGGACAGGATCAGCGCAATGGTCTGCGGGTGCTCATCCTGAATAAAGTTGATCAGCTGCGCCGCATCTGTCTTTCTGACAAACTCGAACGGTTTCACCTGCAAAGATGCCGTCAGTTTGCTGATCACATCCACCGCCTTATCCTCGCCGAGCGCTTTCTCCAGCACCTCTTTCGCATAGCCGATACCGCCCTCCGCAATATACTGCTGGGCGAGGCACAGATCATAAAACTCGGCCGTGACTGCCTCCTTTATCTGGGGCGTGATACTCCTTGTGTTGGCGATCTCCAGCGTAAGTTCTTCTATCTCGTCTTCTTTTAAGTGTTTAAATATCTGGGAGGACATCTCCGGTCCAAGGGAGATCAAAAGGATCGCCGCTTTCTGCAGACCGCCCAACTCCTCTATGCTCATTTCCATTGCAGCCATACCGTATTACCCCCAGTCTTCGTTTAACCAGTTCCGCAGCAGATTTGCCGCCGCCTCCGGATTTTCTTCCACAAATTTTTCCAGTACAAGCCTTGTCTCCGACTTCGGTTCCACCTCGATATCCTCGATCGTCTCATCCGGCGTAGACTGCAGGAGCGCATCCACCGGCAGCGGCTCCTCCGGTTCCTCCGGCACTCTCTCCCTCATCATGCTCCGCAGGATGACGAAAGCGAGCAGAGCCAGGATCAGAAGAATCAGCACAAAAACAATCACATCCGCCGCCTCGATATCCAGCCCTTCTCTGTCCACGAACCAGTTTTCCTCATAGGCGACAATGGAAATATTCTCCGCCGGGATACCGGTCGCTCTGGCCACTACGTTGATGTAATCCTCATCCAGCTCCATCTTTTTCCTGCCGCTGTTCTGCGCCTTGTATTCCTCCCAGCTGATCCCGTCCAACAGTCCCTGGTTTTTGACCACTTCCTCCTGAACGATGATATAGTCTATGGCAGTGATACCCGCCGAAGAACCGGCGTAGTCGATAATACCGCCCACGCTGTTCGACTCCGTGATTCTCTCGCCCGGCACATACTTATAATCCTCCTCCGAGGTCGTCGTGCTCTGCTGCCCGTTTGTCTCCACCACATAGGTCGCCGGTTCGTCATTGGAGTCCGTCCCCGGGATATCGCCGCCACCCGCCGTGGAATCCGACGTGTAGATATGCGCCTCCGCCAGAAGTCCCTGCGTGGAATTTTCCGGCGCGTAATAATTATGATCGACCACTCTCGTGTCGGAAAAATCAATCACAAGATTGACCGCCACTTCAATGGAATCGAAGTTGTTGGTCCCTTTCAGGGCGTCCTTCACCTTCATCCCTACGACCTGCTCCGACTCCTGTTTCACCACCATCGGAGAGTTCGAGCTTCCGGTGATCTGGAAATTATCATCCCCGGAATAGAGCATATTTCCTGTCGTATCGATGATGGATATCCTTTTCGTCGTATCGTTCCCTAACGCCGTCGCCACCGCGCGGGCCAGAAAAGCCGCATTGTCAGCCGTGAATTCCCCATCCAGCTCCAGTACGATAGACGCAGAGGACTCCTGCTCCACAGCAATCAAAGTGCCGTTTTCCTCCGGCACATGCAGCATTACCGTCGCCTTTTTGATTGCGGAAAACATGCCCATAAAATCATGCTCCAGCTCATCCTGCAACATTTTTATATACCGTTTCTGTTTATCCGCCTCCGTGACGCCGAGGCCGCCCTCCGTCACCTTGTCAATGCCGTACTGATCGGAAATGATACTGTTGGACGCCAGAAGAAGATTGGCATCCCCGATCTGGGAAGTCGCCACCTCCACCCGGAGGCCGTCGTCCGATATTCGATATGTATAACCGCCCTCGCCGTCCAGAATCTCCTTGATCTGGGCTCCCTCGCTGGCCGATTCGCATTCTTTTAACAGCGTGTACTCGGGTATGTTGAAGATCGTCACAATGATCACAAAAGCGAGGATAATACCCGCACTGATACATACGATCAACGTGCGCTGCTTTATCTTCAACCCTTTCCACCAGTCAATAATCTTTTTTAATAGATCCTTTACTCTTTCCTGCATCTGGATATTTCTCCCACCTGTACTTTATCTTTTTCGCTGTCCCGAAATACAGGCAGCAAAAAAATTGCAGAGCTCAGATCTAGATCTGCATCTGCATAATTTCTCTGTAAGCTTCCAGCAGTCTGTCTCTGATCGCCGTGGTGTAGGATATCGCCTGGGAAGCTTTGCTCAGAGCAATGGTCAGATCGTGGGGATTATCCACCTCTCCCATCGCCCATTTGAGTTCCATATCCTCTCTGTCCGAGATGTAAGAATTGGTCAGATTAATGTTTTTTATCGCCGTGTCCAGCAGGGACTCAAAACCTTGTTTCTTCTCCTCCTGCCCTCTCAGGTTTGTTATCGATGCAGTCGCTTTATTGGCAGTTTCCACCAGGTCAGCCGAATTTACGCTGAATAAAGATGTGATGTCCATGTTATATTGTTACTCCCTTTCCGCTCTTATTATTCCTATTGGTAAATCAGCTTCCCTGCCCTATGGACAGACCTCTCTGCGCCATGCTCTTGCTGGCCTCAAAGGCGGTGGCATTGGCCTCATAGCCGCGGCTGGCATCAATCAGATTGACAAACTCCGTCACGGCATCCACATTGGGGTACATGACATAACCGTTCTCGTCGGCATCGGGATGAGCCGGATCGTACACCATCTTCATCTCCGTCCAGGTATCCTCATACACCCCGTTCACTTTTACACCCACGCCGGAATATCTCGCGTGTTTGTCGGAGTATCTTTGCCGTTCATCATCCAGCACATGGGAGAAAGGCATTTTCCCGCTCCTCTCCTGAAATGTCACAACTTTCCTGCGGTAAGGTGTCCCATCTTCCGTCCTGGTGGTATTCATATTCGCCAGGTTTTCGGAGATGATATCCATACGGTAACGCTCCGCAGTCATACCTGTCGCACTGATATCAAAAGCCGTAAAAAGTCCCATAATCTTCTCCTTATTTCATCACTGCCATGTTCTATTTTGTCACAGTCTTCAAGTCGCTGAAGTTCGTCGTGATCGAGGTGGTCAGACCATAATAGTACATCTGGTTTTCCGCCAGATACACGTTCTCCACATCGATATCCACATTATTCTCGTCCTTCCGGTAAGAGTACCCGGCGTGATCTATGTATGATTTGGGTTTCAGATCCTCATCCTTCAGGGAGGCAACTTTCTGATCCGTCGTCATATAACGGAATTCCCTCATCGCCTGCTTTAACTGCGCCTTGAAATCCACATCTTCCCTCTTATATCCCGGCGTGTTCACATTCGCCAGGTTGTTGTTGATGCAGTCGTTTCTGATCCAGGCCGCGTCCGCCGCCTTATCCAGTACCCTCGTATAGTCATAGATATTCGTGTTCAACAGAGTGCTCATCGCATACCCCTTTCCTCTTCCGGATATTATATCCCACATTTATTATTATACGTAATATGTTCAAAAAAACAAGTTCTTTTTCACATACAACCACCATACTTTTTCCTGATATTTATTCCAAAACTGTCAAAAGGAATCTATTGCGCCCAATAAATTCCTTTTTTCCGCTTCGTCAATCCATGACTGTTTTATCCTCATCCTATTTCTTTTCCATCTGTACTTTCAGCGAGGCTATCTCCTCGTAGATCGCGTCGTTCAGCACCTTGATCGATGTCCCCTTCATCCCGGAGGAGCGGGACTCTATCACACCGGCGCTCTCAAACTTCCGCAGGGCGTTTACGATAACCGAGCGGGTGATTCCCACCCTGTCCGCGATCTTGCTCGCCACAAGGATACCCTCCCTGCCGTTCAGCTCGTCGAAGATACAGATGATCGCCTCCATCTCCGAGTAGGAAAGCGTACTGACAGCGGACTTTACGACAGCCAGTTTTCTGCTCTCCGCCGCCATCTCCTCGCTGACCGCCCGCAGCATTTCCAGCCCCACCACGGTACTCCCGTATTCACAGAGGATAATATCGTCTATATCGTATATCTCATCCTCCTTGTAGATAAACAGCGTTCCTAACCTCTCGCCCGCGATCTCGATGGGGGAGACAAGCGCCTCATACTTCCTGGCGGTCTGCTCCTCAAATCCCAGCGTCTCCAGATTGACATTCTCTTTGGTCGACAGCACGCCGAGCAGTCTCTCGTTCAGCTGACTGTCCACAAATTTTCCCACATTGTCCGACAGCAGCGCTTCGATCGGCCTGATCCCCGCAAGTTCTCCGACCCCCAGCACTTTTCCCTTTCTGCTGATCACGAGAACATTGGAACCCAGGATATCCTTCATCACTTTGCAGATATCGCTAAAGACAACCTTGCTGGAATTATTATTGTGCAATAATTTGCCTATTTTCCTCGTTTTATCCAATAATTGTACGCTGCTGCTCACAGAGTTCCCCCTATATCTATCAGTTTCTTTTCTTTTTTTAACAAAAGATATCCTATTCTATCATAAATCTAAACAAAATGCAAATCATTTCTTCCTCAACCATCATCCTGCCGCCGGTTTTCCGGCCGGTTTATCCATGACATGACCGCATTTCTCGCCGGAGCAGACCAGCTTATTTCCTTTTTCCACCATCATGCTCCCGCATTTTTCACAGAGCACACCGGAAGGTTTCTGCCACACCATAAAATTACACTCCGGATTGTTGATGCAGCCGTAATACCTGCGCCCTTTTCTCGTCTTCTTCATGACGATATCCTCGCCGCACTTCGGACAGGAGATACCGATCTTCTCAAAGTAAGGTTTCGTATTTTTGCACTCCGGAAATCCGGGACAGGCGAGAAATCTGCCGTGGGGCCCGTATTTAATGACCATCTGCCTCCCGCACACATCGCAGTATTCCTCCGAGAGTTCGTCCTTGATCTCCACTTCCTCCAGCTGCTTTTCCGCCTCCTGCACCGCTTCGTCCAGATCGGGGTAAAAGTTTCTGATAATCGTCTTCCAGTCCACGTCCCCCAGCTCCACGCCGTCCAACAGCGTCTCCATATTGGCGGTAAAACTCACATCCACGATGGAAGGGAACGCCTCCCGCATCATCTTATCCACGACCTCACCGATCTCCGTCACATAAATATTTTTGTTTTCCTTCACGATATAGCGCCGGTTGAGCAACGTCGTCAGCGTGGGAGCATACGTGCTCGGCCTGCCGATCCCCAGCTCCTCCAACGCCCTGACTACGGAGGCCTCCGTGTAGTGTGCCGGGGGCAGCGTGAAATGCTGTTTGTGCTGCAATTCTTTCAGACTCAGCTTCGTATCCTTCTCCAGGCTTCCGGAGAGGACCGACGTCTCCTCCCTGTCCTCCTCCCGCACGTAAACGCACAGATAACCGTCAAATTTTAATTTGCTGGCGGCGACACTGAACCGTTCTCCCGCGGCGTCGATCTTCACCGAGGTAGTCTCGTAGACCGCGCTGCTCATCCCGCTCGCCGTAAAGCGCTTCCAGATCAGCTGATACAGGCGGAACTGGTCTCTGGTCAGAGAATCCTTCAGTTCCGCCGGCGTTCTTCCGATATCCGTCGGGCGGATCGCCTCATGGGCGTCCTGTATCTTCTTTCCGCTCTTCTTTTGCTCCACGTTCCCCGCCACATAGGCCGCGCCGTACTTCGACGCAATATATTTCGCCGCCGCCTGGGAAGCCTCCTCGGATATCCTCGTGGAATCCGTACGCAGATAGGTGATGATACCCACCGTCCCATTTCCTTTGATATCCACACCTTCGTAGAGCTGCTGCGCGACGCGCATGGTTTTCTGGGTGGAGAAATTCAGCACTTTGCTGGCTTCCTGCTGGAGAGTGGATGTGGTAAACGGAAGCGGCGCCTTCTTCGTCCTCTCCCCCACCTTTTTGTCCGTGACTTTCCAGTCCGCATCTTTCAGGTCCCCCAGAATCTTCCGCAGTTCCTGTTCGCTTTTTATGGTGACTTTTTTGTCGCCATGGCCATAGTATTTCGCGGTCAGGGACTTCTTCTCCCCCTCCACATCCAGCACGGCGTCCAGCGTCCAATATTCCTCCGGTATGAACGCGCTGATCTCCTCCTCTCTCTCACAGATGATCCTGAGCGCCGCCGACTGCACCCTCCCGGCGGAGAGGCCGCGTTTTACTTTTGCCCAGAGCACCGGGGAGATCCGATAGCCCACCATCCGGTCCAACACCCTTCTCGCCTGCTGAGCGTCCACCAGATCCATATCGATCTCACGGGGATTTTTCAGAGCATCCTTCACCGCCGTTTTCGTGATCTCGTTGAAGGTGATGCGGTATACCTTTTTCCCCTCCAGTTTCAGTGCGTAGTACAGATGCCAGGAGATAGCTTCCCCCTCCCGGTCCGGGTCAGTCGCCAGATATATTTTTTCCGCCTTTTTCACTTCCTTCCGAAGGGCGGCCAATATATCGCCCTTTCCACGAATCGTGATGTATTTCGGTTCAAAATCGTCCTCCGGTGAAAAGCCCAGCTGGCTTTTGGGCAGGTCCCGGACATGCCCGTTGCTCGCCATCACCTCATAATTCGCTCCTAAAAATTTTTTGATCGTCTTTACTTTAGCGGGAGATTCCACTATCACCAGATATTTTGCCATAATCAATATCCACTCCTGTTCCGGTTCCATAGATGTCTGTATTTTTATACAGCAATCGACAAACACTATACACTAATTTTTTTTAAGTTGCAAGGACTTTTTGACAATATCCCTCCGGACATTGTCTCGCAAGCCCTTTTATGCACAGTTCTACAAGTACTCCCATCACTTCCTGGATCGCTATCTTCCCGCCCAGCTGTCCGTAAATTTCCTCCGGTGTCCTGGGCAGTATCTCCAGATTCAAGTACACTTGCCTCTCCTGTTCGGAGAGCATATTTATCCAGCCGGGCTGATTTTCTGCCACCCTTCCCTCCCCGTTTTTCGGCGCCGTTTCTTCTATATTAATACGAGAGTTCAATCCGTAGAGTGCCTCCAGAATATCTCCGGGTCCGACAGCCACCGCCGCCCCCTGTCTGAAAAGCTGGTTGCATCCTCTGCTCAGGGAATCCGTAATTCTCCCCGGGAGAGCAAACACTTCCTTCCCCTGTTCTAACGCCATGTCCACCGTGATCAGCGTACCGCTTTTTTCTCTCGCCTCTATCACCAGTATCACATCCGAAAGCCCGCTGATCAACCGATTTCTCGGCGGGAAGAGATTCGCCTTCGGCTTCGTCCCCGGCGGATACTCCGAGAGGATTCCCCCCTGTTTTTTACAGTTCTCATAGATCGCACGATTGCTCTTCGGATAACAGACGTCCACTCCGCTGCCCAGTACGCCGAAACTTTCCCCTCCGGCGAGAAGAGCGGCCTCCTGGCTGATTCCGTCGATCCCCATAGCCAGTCCGCTGATAATCTGTATGCCCACCCCGCCCAGTTTAGAACCAAATTCCTTCGCGGCGTATATCCCGTACTCCGAGCAGGCCCTTGCGCCGATGATCGCTACAGACGGAATTTCATCGCCGGGAAGATGCCCCTGATAATACAGCACGGCGGGCGGATCCGGAATTTCAGAGAGCCGCCCCGGATAATCATCGTCTCCATAGCAGGTAAACTTTATTTTCTGTCTGCACAGCTCTTCGTATTCTGTAAAAATATTCCAGCTCCTTCTGGCTTCCAGTATCCTCTCCGCAAGGTCGTCCCCCGCCCCAGCCCGCAGCGTTTTTTCCTGTTCCCTGTATATATTTTCCGCGCCGCCAAACTTTTGCAGCAGAGCTGTCTTTTTCTTTCCGCCAAACCCTTTTATATTCAGGAACCAGTACTGGTAAGCCTTATCCTGTTTTGTTTTCATCCGTTTCTCCCCCAGTATTTGCCGTCTGTTTTTCGATAGCAGGCCGCTTCCGCCAGATGGCGCCTTTCGATGCGCTCGCTCCCCTCGAGATCCGCTATCGTTCTGGCCACCTTGATCACTTTGTGGTAAGCTCTCGCGCTCAAATTCATGGCGGAAAACAGCTGCTGCAACATCTGTCCCTCCTTCTTTTCCAGCGGGCAGTATTTCCGCACCTGAGCCGGTCCCATATCCGCGTTAAAATGAAAACCTGTCCCTGCAAACCGCTTCTCCTGCATTCTGCGTGCCCTCATGATCCTCTCCAATATCTCCGCACTGCTCTCACTCCTCTTTGGGCCGTTTAAATTTTCGATCTCCACCTTCTTCGTCTCCGTCACAAGATCCATCCGATCCAACAGCGGGCCGGAGACTTTGTGCAGATAGCGGTATATCTCATGGGGAGAACAGCTGCATTGATTTCTGTCCGGATAATAGCCGCAGGGGCAGGGATTCATCGGTACAATGAAATTGATACAATTCAACGATGCACCCCCTAAATGCACCCTCGCAAATGATTAAAATCGCTCTTTCTTCATAAATTAAATGCACACTCTTCCGAATGTGCATCAATAAATACTTATGTCATTGAATCCAAAATTATTTAGGAACTTCTCCCACTAATTATGCTTCCCAAGGATGACCATCCAAATCATAATACGCTTCTCCATCAAACGATTGCAATTTTAAACTTTGAACCATATTATGTCCTTCTTCATCTTGATAGCATATATTAAACCAATTTGGAAGCCCCTTTGTGTCCTCATATTCTGAATGCAAGATTTTTTTCACTTTTGAAGGCCATTTTATCACATCTTCTGAGTCCTCATATGCGACAGCCATTCTGCATTTTTCCCCTGGTTTTAGTACTACGGTAAGTAGTTTATCAAATACAATAAGATTTCTGGCCACCTTACCATTTACAATCTCAATAGAAATTTGAAGGTTTCGATAACGGGTTCCTCCAGTAAAATCGGAATTAAGTATTTCAGAAACTCCAGGCAGCCTTTTATTAATCCCTTCTATTGTAACCGAAAACGAAGGCTGGTTTTTGCGTACTCTGCTATTTTCTTCCTCTACTTGGATTCCTTTTACCGCATCTATAAAGGCACTTCTAAACCGTTCCCACCTTATATCAACAACCTTAGTAATCCCAAACTTTTCTGTCAAATTGTCTTTTAACTCATTCAATCTTTGCCTAAGTTCTTCTTCATCAGAATCTAACTTTATGGCTATTTGATCAGCACTAATTGCACCTCTTATCTGGGAAAAATCGAATCCTGGAAGCAATATTGATGTATACTCTTTTTTGGTTACCCAAGCTGCCCCCATTTCATTTAAGCTCGCCGGACTCGAATAGTATCTGTCTGATAAAACAAATATAACATATAAGTCCAAATCCCAATCTGTAAATTTATTTGCAAGCCACTCATAAACCCTTTTATTCAATGGTATCCCATATCCTGGCACTGATGAACAAATCATCTGTGTTTGATCCAATCCTATATTCTCAAAAAGGGTAACCAAATGCTCTGCATATTTCTTATCAGTGGTTGCATGGCTAATCAGCAACATCGGCATCTTATTTTCTGTCATTTTAATGTTCTCTCCTTCAATAGCTTTTTTCTTATCCTCAAAATATGTTTTTCCCAAATTTGACAGCGTAAGCATAACGCTTTTAGCATAAATCATATAGCGGGACAGCATACCATACATCAATAATTTCTCCGCTTCAAGCGGTAAAGAATTACTCAGATGCTTCGGAACAGCATCATCAGAAACTGTAACAAAGTTGTTGTCATTCCCATTATACTGTTCTAATGCAATTTCTAAAACCTTCTCCGCATCCGGGTCCATTACACGAAAATCTCCGATGTACTTTGCAGCATTAACAATCCCAGATGCCCGTTCGCGCCTTGCAGTATCCCGTTCTATCCTTTGATTTTCTTTCATCTGCTTTTCAATTGCTTTCTGTTCTGATGATTTCGCAGACATAACTTATCCCTCGTCTCTATTAGTTCATATTCTGTCCTTGAACTTAATCATATCATATTTATCGTCAAATTCCCACAAGAAAACAAGCCGAAGAACCCCAAAGTTCTCGGCTTATCAAAAATTTTCTTTCTATATTAAATAGCGAAATTTACACATTTTTACCTATCCATCAACTTTCACTTCGTTCCCCGCCTTGAAAGTGAATCGGATGTCGTCTCTGGCATAAACCGTGGCGTAGTCAAGGAGCGCCGTCCAAAGTTCCTCATCAAACTTTCCGCAGAAGCCGTCCAGCTTTTGCAGCCCACCGATGAACCGCATATAGGTTTTCCTCTTCCCCTGTCTGTCTGAAATCTCCCCGGATGCTTTTTCGTACCCGTCCCTGGCCGCCTCATACCGGGCGACCAGTTCATTGCGGCGTCTCTGGTATTCTTCCTGGTCCATGGCTTCAGCTTTGTTTTCCGCCACAATCCTTTTTACCATTTCCGCCACCATCTTCGTCTCAGTCAGAAACCGGCTCTGCTCCACCTCCAGCTCCGTAGTGTCGCATAATGTCCGCATCATCACCTTGGTGTTCGCTATCAGCTCATCCTTTTCCGGGATGACCGCATTGACGGCTTTCACGAAGGCATCCTTAATCTCGTCCTCGGTAAGGTGCGGCGTCCGGCATTTCTTATCGTTTTTAAACTTGCGGTTGCACTGGAAGATTACCCTGCGGTATTTGTCCTGCGAATGCCAAACCTTGGAGCCATACCAGTTCCCGCACTCGGAACACTTTATTTTTGAGGAAAATATGCTCGCGCTGCTGTACCTTGTGTCCATACTTTTCCGCCGCTCCATTTCCTCCTGCACCAGCTCCCATGTTTCGGGAGGGATGATTGCCTCGTGGTTCCCCTCCACATAATACTGCGGTATCTCCCCCTGGTTCTTCTTCCGCTTCTTCGTAAGGAAGTCTGCTGTGTACTGCTTCTGCAGGAGCGCGTCCCCTTTGTACTTCTCGTTGGTGAGGATGCTCTTGACGGAACTCTGGTGCCAGGTGTCCTTCCCCGCAGGGCTCTTGATGCCAAGCCCCGTCAGCTTCTTGCCGATGGCATACGGGCTCAGTCCCTGCAGGAAAAGCTGGTATATCAGCTTTACCGTTTCCGCCTGCTCCGGGTTCACTCTCAGGCTACCGTCCTCGCCTTTCTCATATCCGAGGAAAGTGCTGTAGGCAAGGCTGCCTTTGCCGTCCGCAAACTGCTTCCGCTTTCCCCATGTGGTGTTCTCTGAAATGCTCCTTGACTCCTCCTGCGCAAGGGAACTCATGATGGTGATGAGCAGCTCCCCCTTGGAATCCAGCGTGTAGATGTTCTCTTTTTCAAAATAAACCTCGATGCCCTTCTCCTTCAGCTTCCTTACTGTCGTTAAGGAATCCACTGTATTCCTTGCGAACCGGCTGACCGATTTCGTGATGATGAGGTCAATCTTCCCGTCCAGGGCATCCTCAATCATCTGGTTAAAACCGTCGCGCTTTTTTGTGTTCGTTGCAGAGATGCCTTCGTCCGTATACACCCCGGCAAATTCCCAATCCTCCCGGCCGTTTATGTACCGGGTATAATAATCGACCTGCGCCTCATAGCTTGTCGCCTGTTCCTCGGAATCCGTGGATACCCTCGCATACCCCGCCGTCTTCCGCTTTTTCGCCGCCGCAATCGGCCTGGAGTCAAACCGGTTCAGCGTGGCGGGTATGGTTGTTACTTTCTTTGCCATTCTGCCACCTTCCCATCCGTAAAGTGAAATTCAAACCTGTCCCCGTATGCCGTCACTCCCGCAATCTCCTTTACAAAGCGGGGTTCGTAATCCTCCCGCCCCAGGACTTCCGCCGCTGCCTTTCGGAATTCATCATCCAGCAGCCTACGGAAGGAACACCCCCGGCACACCCAAACCTTATATTTTTCCTTCTGCCCATTCGGGCCCATCTTCCAGTAATCGCATTCCAGTTTCCTGCCGCAGCACCCGCAGGTGATTTTCTGCGAAAATGCGCTGCGGCCTCTTTGGTATGCCCGCATGACCACTCTTGCCTTCCCGCTTTTCATGCGGAACTCAATGCGGTCTGCATTTATGACAATCTGCTCGACTTCCCTCCGGACTGCCGCCCCGTCAAAGGCGGCAAGCTCCAGTGCGGCGGCCGCCGCCTGCTCCAGCTCCGTTTCATAGACCGGCCGGAGCCCGCACATATCTTTCCCTTTGCGCTCCCTGGTATTGCAGTTCCATTTCTTGCCGTACTTCGTGGTGCGCCTGCTCACCGAACGGCCGCATTCCCCGCATTTCACCAGTCCGGAAAAAGCCGTGAGCGTGGGGTTTTTATTGGCGGCGGCATCCGCCCACTGCTCCCGTATGAGCTTCGCCTTTTCAAAATCTGCCTGCGGGATGAGCGGCTCGAACATACCCTCCACCATGTACATGGGCAGCTCGCCCTTATTCCTTTTCCTCGTATGCCCCTCGGAAATAAAATTCTTCTGCAGGAGCATGGAGCCCGTATAGGACGGGTTCGTGAGGATGAACTTGATGGTGGAGTCGTCCATCGGGACTCCTTTCTGCCCCTTGATGCCCCTCTCCGAAAGTTCCTTTGCAATCCCATAGGCAGACGTGCCGGAAAGGTACTTTGCAAAAATCTCCTTTATGACTTTGCCCTGCTCTGGTATGACGCGGTACATTTCCCCGTCCCATTCATATCCGTATGGCGCTTTATGCCCGTTCGGGATGCCCTGTTCAAACCGTTTCCGGATGCCCCATTTCACATTCTCTGAAATACTGCGCGATTCCTCCTGTGCGAAAGATGCAAGCAGGGTGAGCAGCAGCTCCCCCTCGTCGGAAATGGAGTGGATGTTTTCCCTTTCAAAATAAACATCGATTCCAAGCTCCTTCAGGTGCCTCGTCACCGTCAGGGTGTCCACGGTATCCCTTGCAAAACGGCTGACGGACTTTACCAGCACCATGTCAATCTTCCCGGCATCGCAGTCCGCAAGCAGCCTGTTGAAGTCGTCGCGGTGGCTTGTGTCCCTTCCGCTGATGCCCTCATCCGCATATATGCCCGCAAACTCCCAATCAGGATTTTTTTGTATCAATCCGTTGTAATGGCTGACCTGCGCGGAAAGGGAATGGAGGAGCATTTCCGTCTCCATCGACACCCTGGCATAAGCCGCCACCCTCTTCCTCTTTTTCAGTTCCGGCAGAACCTGCCCGATTACGCTGATTCTCGGCATATCATCCCTCCTTGTCAGTGTCACATGATGCCATAGAACCAGCTTTATATCCACTTATTTCGGTCTGTAAACTAACCAAAATCGGGCGGTATTTTTCCCGGAAAATTGTATCAATCTGACCGTACTCCTCTGCCGTCATCGCCCCCTGCTCCATGAGGGATTTCGCTATGTTCATGGTGGCGTGGTACATTTTCTCGTTCTGGAACTGCTCCTCACTCATCCGCTCCACCCCCAAACCTGTCAGCCACATAACACGCATGACAGCAGTATTTCCGTCCGGCGTTCCCATAAGCAGTAAACGGCTTTTTGCAGTAAGCGCATATAAACCCATAATGCGCCCTGCGCTCCACCCTGTCCTGATGGCTGTTCCACCAGGCGTTCCGGCATTTATCGGAACAGAACTTCTTCATCTTCCGCCCCGGATTCTGCCTTACCTGTGCCCCGCAGCAAAGGCAGTTTCTTTTATCCCCGTCCGCAGTATCCGCAGCCCCGTTGAGCCCTTTCCTCCTGCAGAAGGACTTCACTGTATTTTCTGAAAGCCCAAGTTCCCGTGCGATCTTGACATATCCACAGCCGCCGGTCTTCATCCTCCGTACCTGTTCTTCCTGCCTGTCAGTCATGGCCACACCTCCTTACCATACGGAGATTTCGCGGCGGTTTTGGATACCCATGCTCCCCCAAAAATATAAGTTGCAAATCTGCGGATTCAGAGTTAATATCCACCACTAAGGAAAGGAGGGAGACCACCATGGATAAGGATTCAGTAATGTACCAGTTGATGAACCTGCGTGTGAATACCATTTTAAACAGCATCCAGGCCGCAGACGAAGAATACCAGGAGATTCAGCGTATGTCCGATGTTTACTCCGGCCAGCTTGATGCCATGGACCTGCCAAGGGAAACCCGGCTGCTCATTGACAAATATGTCAGCGAACAGAACGCCCTCGGCGCACGGTATGGCGCACTTGCCTATCTGCTCGGCTTTTCGGACTGCATAGAGCTGTTCCGCAGCCGCATTGGCATTGAAGGCTGTGCAAAAATTGTTTTGGAAAAGTAACAGTTATACAAAAATAAGGGAATGCCTGTGGAAGCACTATGCCCACCTGCATTCCCTTATCTTTATATGGAAAAATCACAAAGCCGGTTAAAAACTACATCCCGCCTTACTCATAAATTCCTGTTTCTTCAACCCATAGGATTCTTTAATTTCCTCCGGTATACAGCGGAAAATTTCAGCGTACGCCAGCTCGACCAGCGGGGTACCACTGGCATATTCAAGAATCTGCTGGCATACCCACTCATCCCACAGGTCACGGAACATCGCCTCGCTGCTTCTGAAAGTTTTTACAGACTCGAACCCTCCAGGCAGCTTATAGTACCGCAGCTTGACAAAACCAAACCGCCCTGCATCCAGCACCAGTGTATCTTCTTCCACATACGCCCCTTCAAATGCCTCTGCCACCTTCCTGCATAGCTCCCGCTCATCTGCCGATATGTAATCCCCTGCCATTTATTTTCACCTCCTCCAACATCCTCCTGAGTCTTAATACACTGCTATATAAACATAGTTTTTCACGGAATTCAACTTATATTTCCTCGATTTCCTTTCCAGTCCGCCTTTCCCAATTTTTTTTGCAAATTTTCTTATTATAAGTTGATATATGTACGTTTTAGAGTTAATATTCACCACTAAGGAAGGGAGGAATCACTATGGTAACCAGAAAGACACCTGCATCTCTTGACGCCATCCTGTCAGGCCAGAAAATACACGGCAGAATCCTACAGAGTGGCTACAGCATAAAAGAAATACAGAATATGCTTGGTCTGGAATGCCCACAGTCTGTATACCGATGGCTCAAAGGCCGGTCCATGCCGTCAATAGACAATCTTTATATGCTCAGTCAGATTTTGGACGTACATATGGAGGACCTGCTTGTATCAATGGATGCCGCAGATCATTCCGTCTAAAGCGCGGCACCCGTTCTCCGATACCGCCCCACAAAAAAATGCCCGCGGAAAGCTGTGTGCCATCCGCGGGCATTGCCATTACCAAAATCGTATATTACACTCTCGTTGTATGGTCAAGCGAAATCCAGCCATCCCTTTTATCCTGGCAGGATTTCAGCAGCCCCCACTTTGACGCACCCTCCCCGTCTGCCTCCTCGACAATGGTAAAACTACCTATGCCCGTATACCGTCCTGTCTTTGCATACCCGGTTCCAGGCCCCCTGCGGATATTCAGGTCTGGGATATTTACCCTGACCATATAGGGCGCAGAGATGGTAAGGCTCTCCATGAACTGCACTTTCCCCTCATCCATGACGGCTTTCAGGATAGCAAGGATTTTTTCCCCATATCCGGCTCCCGCCGCCCATCCCTTCCCAGCCGGGTTCTCCTTCTGCCCAAGCCACTCCACATACTCTGCACATCCCCTCGTGACATATTTGAACCGCGGGTCAATGCAGTCGTTCGCTAACGCATCCTTCGAAGCGTAGGCTTTCAGATGCTGCACCTGCATCCGGATGCCGAGCTGCGGCGTGTCAAAGGAATTCCCCTTCATCCCATTGGAAGTCACGCCCATGCCGCAGAAATTGTTCTGTGAGAGCGTAACCGCAGAGCCGGAAAAAGTAAAGTTCCCCGTCTCAAGGCAGGACTGCGCAAAGGCAATATCGCCCCTCACTCCCTCTGCCCTGCCTTCGGAAAGATACAGCGGAATCATGCCAAGGACGGACTGCACCACATCTGGATTCTTCTTTTTGAGATATTCCCTCATCTGCTCTGCTGTGGCCACGGCATTCCCCATAATCTTCGTATATCCGTCCGTGCCAGAGGATGCGCCACTCATTGCCACCTTGACCGCCTTGCGGAATCCGTCCATCGTGTACCCCAAGCCAAGCTGCGTCCACAGATGCTCCGGGTCGCCATGGTTACTGGCAATGCCCCGGCTGTGCCCTTCCCTGTGGCTGATGATGACGCCATCCACCAACGGGTTCAGGCTGTATTTCCTACAGAGCATGGCAAACAACTCCACCGCCGCCTCATAGGTTCTTTTTGCTACCGCTTTTGCCTCTGCCAAATTGGAACAGGTAAAGTTAGAGCCCGCCGTGTACTTGATACACGCAGGCTCGCACATTTCTACTCCGATATGGGTATTGTTCCCACTTCCTTTGTTTCCGCTTCCGCAATGCCACCCCCGGTGGTTCCAAGGTAGTGTCTGGTATACCGTCCCATCATTGCCGTCAATAAATCCATGGACACATGAACTGGCATGTGACAGGCTGTTCCACGAATTGATGAACACGGACGCTTTCGGCTGCGGGCAGCCCACGGAATGGAGCATCAGCCCCTTGACCGTAATCTTCCGCCCTGCCGTATAGCAGGGATTTCTTGTCAGAATGTTTTCCACCAGTTTCATAATTATTCGTCCCCCTTCCCGTTCTCCGCCCTGTCATGGAGCTGTGCCAGGATATCCTTCAGTTTCTCCGGGATGGGAAGTCCCAGGTGTCCGGCATTCTCCAGAAGGCTCACGCCCTCATTAGAGATATAGAAAAAGATGACTGCCGTCCGCAGGACGCTCCCCGTGCCGATGACCTGCACATCAAGGATGTTGGCAATCCCCACCAGCAGGAAGATCAGCACCTTCTTAGCGATGCCCTTGAAGCCTACCTCGCTGGACAGCTTCCTGTCTGCTGCGGCGCACATCACGCCCGTGACATAATCCACTGCCACAAATGCAATAAGCGCATACAGCAGACCATCACAGCCGCCGAGGAACCAGCCGAGCCATCCCCCGATGCCAGCGAAAATAAGTTGAATTGTGTTCCAGAATTCCTTCATAGTGAAACCCTCCTTTAAAATTTTTTGTATAGAAAAAGCGGTCGCCCAATCCCGGACAACCGCCTGTTCCCATAAAAATATTTAACTGTCCTTATGCGCATTCCACATACCGGATGAATGCCTTTCCGTTTCCTTCGTTCACACCTGTCTCTGTCTCCGCAGGGTAATATTTCCCGTTGTGGGTGAATGGCGCGACACCGTCCACAT
>CANRWP010000022.1 GCA_947643595.1 uncultured bacterium
TGTAAAATAAGGAAATTTTTTATTTAGTTTTATTTAGCAAGTGGCAAACTCGGGAGGCGTCCATTTCCCGAATATCACGGCTGCTATCGATATAAATCCCTGTCCCGCAATGGTAATCGGGGTAAACTGTGATACAATGCCGAGCGTTACCGCCGCCCCGCCAAATCCCGCAAAAACACCGGAAGCGATCACACATCCAAAGCGCAGCCTGTTGACTTTTATACCGAGAGTATCCGCTGCGGCCGGATGCTCGCCCACCGCCTGCAGATGCAGTCCCCATTTCGTCTTATAAAACAACCACCACATTCCCGCCGCCATCAGAAAGGCGATCACAACCGTGACATCCATATTCAGATTTCCAAGCAATCCCTCCGCAGGAATATCTCCGAATATTTTAGGAATCTTGTCATTGACCGGCTGCGTGGATGTAGCCCCGTCAAACAACAGACTGCAGATAAACAGCGCTGCGCCCGGTCCGATCAGATTAACTGCAATACCCGAAACAGTCTGGTCGCACTGAAACACCATGGACGCCGCCGCGTGCAGAGCAGCCAGAACTCCTCCCGCCAGGCCGGCACATAAAAATCCAAACCATGCATTTCCCGAGAAATAACAGACTGCCGCTCCTGCAAAAGCCCCTATCGTCATCATTCCCTCAACGCCGATATTAATAACACCAGTTTTTTCTGATATCAGATTACCTAATCCCGCAAAAACCATCGGTGTTGAGTACATCAAAGTGATTGCTATCAACAATGTAATACTATTCAGCATGACTTTTTCTCCTTCCCCCACATTTTTCAAGCAGACGGGGTACGCCCTGTATGATCGCCACAAAGAATACGATCGTCCCAATCGTAATATTGATAATTTCCGTCAGCGCTCCCACTTCATATTGAAGAGCCTGGCCGCCGTACAGCAATCCTCCGAATAAGAGCCCCGAGAAGATACAGCCCACGGGCGAACTTCCGGCAATCAGAGCGACGCCCAGCCCGTTCGTGCCCATCCCCTCAAAAGCGCTGAGTACGGTTACTTTATGCGGAGAATTTCCTGTGATATAGAGCGCAGCGCCAAGTCCCGCCACCGCTCCGGCGATCAGCATAACATCCAGCATATTCTTTCTGATATTGATACCCACCGCCTCCGCAGCATATTTGTTATACCCTACCGCCTGCAGCTCAAATCCCTTGATTGTATTTTTCAGCAGAACGGCGAGCAATACCGCTGTTTGTACAGGTATTATGAATTATTTTTAGTTTCAGAAATATGACAAATGTCAGCCTTGATGGATATCCATTTCTTTTCTCTTTTTTTCACAAAAACTCTATCTTGATTTTGTGCAAAACGCGCAAAAGCCGCGGGTGATATCGCTCATCCACGGCTTTTCCTTTTCTCTCTTCTGTTTTCGATTTTACTGCTCTTTGTACTCCTGATACCACTTCATCTCTTTTGCCGGTATGGAAACATAACAGTCTGCGCCCTCCCCGGTGCGCAAGATAACATTCCGAATCCCCGCCTGAATGATCATCCGCGCGCAAAGCGGACACGGTCCTGCTTTATACACGGAATTGTCCTCAGGGTTTACACCTGCCAGATACAAATCCGCTCCCAGCGTCTGTTCACGTGAGCAGTTTAGCAGCGCATTCTGTTCCGCGTGCACCGCTCTGCACATTTCATAGCCCTGTCCTCTGTGAAGTCCCAGTCTGATCCTCGGGCATTCTCCGGTATCACAACAGTTATCAAGCCCTCTCGGGGAACCGTTATATCCTGTGGAGATCACTGCATCGTCTTTTACGATCACCGCTCCATATTTTCGTTTCAGACATGTGCTGCGATAGGCAAATGTTTCCGCCACATTCAAATAAGTATCCGTCTGTGATATTCTTCCTTTTCCAATCGATTTTACCATATTTTACCTGTTCCACACTCTGCATCTCAATTTTTTGCACAAATTGCTTCTACGCCTCGATCTCTATCAGCTCATACTCCCTGCTGCCAAATCCCAGCTCAGCCGCGGCCTCTATCGTGTGCACGCCATGCCTCGACTCCAGGCGCTCCAGAAAATGAGCCCTGCCCGGATCATCGGAAGCATAGATCAGATCAATACATGCCTGATCTAACGCCACCGGGTCAAGGGAAGACAAAATGCCGATATCCTTCATGCAGGGATCTTCCGCCACCGCGCAACAGTCACAGTCCACGGAGAGATTGCACATGATATTAATATATGCGAGATTTCCCTTGAAGAAATCTACCACGGAACCAGCGGCATCCGCCATCGCCTCGCAGAAAGTATCCTGGGGAGCCACATGGTCCCAGAAGCCCTCCTGGGTATCGGATTCCCCTGCCGAATGAATCAGACATTTTCCCGCCGTAGATGCGCAGCCGATGGAGAGCTGCTTTAAAGCTCCGCCGTAACCGCCCATCGGGTGCCCCTTAAAGTGCGACAGTACGAGCATGGAATCATAATTTTCAATATTCTTCCCGAGGCGGTTTTCCTTCAGCGCTTTTCCGTCCGGGATCTCCACTGTCAGATCCGGTCCTTCCGCATCCAGGATATCAATATTGAAACACCCGGACCAGCCGTGCTTTTTCATCAGCTGTCTGTGTTTCTCCGTTGTATTCCTCGCCCCATTGTAGGCGGTATTGCACTCTACCACCGCAGCACCCACTTTCTCGATGACCGGTCTCCAGAATTCCGGACGAAGGAAATTCTGATTCCCGTCCTCCCCGGAATGCACTTTCGCCGCCACTTTCCCCGTCAGGGGTTTTCCCAACAATTCGTACATCTCCAACACTTTTTCCGGCGTGATCGTTCTTGTAAAATAGACTTTTGATTTCATGCATACCCTCCATCTCTGTTATGTTATACACTATAATTAACTTATCTACTTAACATTCTATCCCAGCCGGTCGGAATTGTCATCTGTTTTTTATTTTACCACTGTCCCGTCACTTCTCAATCCATACCTCCCCCGCTGCCGCCCATTGTCCCGCATCCTCCCGGACAAACGGCACCGTCGCATAGTCATAGGAATCCTGCCCTCTCTCCAAAACGGACAGCGTCATCTCCATCTCTTCTCTCTCCTCCGACAGACTCCATTTTCCAACGTTGTAATCCATGATTTCGATTCCGCGCGGCGCATAGAACGCCCGCACCGCCTCCCCGGCTATTTTCTCCACGTCTTTCCGGTCCGCCGATGCCACATCCCGGATAAAAAACCGGCTTCCGTCGTACAGCACTTCCGCCTCCAGACAGCCGTCCCCATAGGCGGGCTCCACACTCCCCTCCCTGCTGCCGCAGGAGACAAGCGTCCGGAGCTTTATTGTTCCGTCCGCAAACGCAAAGGATACCCTTGATGTATTAATTCTTATCTCCTCGTAAGAAACGCCTTGTTCCTCCCGCAGTTCGGGTGATATCTGTCTTCCGCCCAGCGCGATCACTTTTCCGTTATCACTCTCCTCAAAGGAAAGCCTTCGCAGCAGTTCCTCCGCATACGCTCCGCCCGGGTACTCACAGGCTTTTACCTGTCCCGCTTTCCTGTCAAGCATCCAGAGCTGCTCCTGCCAGACGCCGGTGCCCTTGCCCCACAAAAGCTTCACCGCCAGCTCAGGAGCGCCATCCCCGTCATAATCCGCCTCCTGCACGCCGGGCGCCATGAGCGTAATGCCATCGGTGATAAACGGCACCAAGATTTCTGTCAGGGAATCCTTCTCCTCCAATATCATGGACTGATAATCTCCCGCCCCGTACAGCTTGTAGTTCTCCGTTTCACCGAGCAGATACAGCCTTCTCTCCGCTCCCGCTCCATGTTCCGCCGGCAGCGCAAAAAACCTCTCTTCTTCCCTGACATCCTCCACCGTCATCTCTTCTATCTTTCCATCCCACGGCACTGTCAGGGACGCTGTCTGCGTCAGATCGATCTCCTCCAGAAGGACGTTCTCCCCCTTTCCGGTCGTCCTGTCCACAGTGTACCAGTCCCCTGTGTGGGCGCTGCCGACGATCTCATTCTCCCCGTTCAGAAATTCATCGTAGTCGTAAAGCCAGATAAGCACCTCGTTCCCATCGTTGCTGTCTATGGTCACATGGGCGGGCGCGAAGCCATGTTCCCTGCGAAAGAAATTTTCCGCCATCTCCACCAGCTCCCCGTTGCTGTGGTATCCCGCCATGCCGTCGTCCGCCTCTGTCTCCGAAGTTTCGCCTGTCTCGCCGCTCTCCGCCTGCGCCGTGCCCCCTTCTCTTTTCTCTCTCATGATCCCATCGATCTGTCTTCTCAGTTCTTCCGCCGGTCTGTCCGAGACGATCAGATGAACAAGTATGACACAACTGTCATCTTTCCATATCTCTCCGGTCTTCTCCATAAACTTTTCCGCCTCAAAAATATGCCTGGGAGGCAGCGTAAGCATACCGTCCCCATAGTAACTCGCCAACAAAACGATGTCCTCACCCAGCCGAAACCGATGTTCCAGTTTCTCCTCCACTGCCATGCTGAAAGAATTTCCGATGGCAGTCGTCTCAGACAGATCAAATGTAAACGCCCTGAACAGAGACTCCGGTCCGTCCGATGTCGTATAGTCCGGCACACTGTAAGAGTTTACCGATTTCACAAAAGCGCCTGTCACTGTGTCCGACTCCAGCGACCTCGAGTAGAAAGCCTCCCCCTTCTTTTGTTTCCGCTCCGCTCCTCTCTCCGGCAGCAGCGCCTGACAGTCCAGGACTTCCGTCCCGACGAGTTCGCCGTATTCATACTGCTCCAGATAGAGCCCATAGCTCGCAGCATCTCTGCTCAACCGGTAGTTCAGCCTGTAGCTTTCCTGCAGGATCGGTACGCTCTCCTCCTCCTGTCTGATCTGAATACTCTGCCACTGCTTATCCACGCTGACAAAACCTCTGGTGACGCAGGCATAAAGCCCCGCGAGCCCCGCCGCTGCCGCCAGCGTTCCCAGAATCACCGTGTTTTTTTTCTTTGCCGTGATCCTCTCCAGCCTTTGTTTCAGATTTTTCGCGTTGCCCGACATCGCCGTGGTCATTGAAAAACAGTCCGCAGAAAAACCCTTCACCGGCACAAAACGTAACAACAATTCCCCATACCGTCTCCTCTCCTGCCCATCCATCAGCCTTACCGCCGCCTCATCGCATGCCAGCTCGCAGTCCTGTCTGGACAGATACGCCGCAAGCCACACGAGCGGATGATACCAGTACAGGCAGACACAAATCATTCTCACCAGCCCCCACACTGTGTCCCCGTGAAAATAGTGGCACATCTCATGCCGCAGGATGCAGGGCAGAAGTTGACTATCTTCCGCCAGATCTTTCGGGACATAGATGCGCCTCCCAAACAGGCAGGGTGTCGGCAGTCCTTCCACGCTGTAAGCCCGGAGCATCCTTCCGCCGCCCGCAGATACTTTTCTCACTTCTTCCATCTTCGTCTCGGGCAGCGCCACTCGCCTTTGCCGCAAATATCTCCACAGCCGCACATGACAGGCCATCATCCACGCCGCACAAAACAGACTTCCCGTCCCCAGTATCCCCGCAAACCACAGCGGCACTTTCCATACATTATCCGCATAATGCACCAGGCGCAGTTTCGTCATCCGATACCAGCGCTCCAAACGCGAAACCTGCTTCCCTTCAGTTCCCACGTATTCCGGCGTCACGCCCGTGTCTGTGCCGGCGACGGTGCTTTCCATCCCCTGATCGCTGTTCGCCCACAGATTCCCGGCTGCTGTCTGTCCGCTCTGCGCTTTCTCCTGCACTATTCCGCCCGCCTGCGCTGCAGCGAGTTCTTCCGCCGATATGTGCTCCCCTAAAAATTCCTCCCGACTGTCCTGCGCCACCAGTCTCAGCACGGAAAACTCACCTTCCGCATCCGGCACCGGAAAGACAAGCAGCTTCACCGCCACGAGAAGCCAGACCGCATACTGCAGCCGCGCGCTGATATGTCTCCTGAAGGCAGCGCGCAGAAGCAGGACGATACAAATAAAAAAAGTGGTCGTAAAAAGTATGTTATACATCCCGTTCCTCCGCCTGTTCCAGAATTTTATGCAGTTCCTCCATGTCCTCTTTCGACAACGCCCGCTGCTGCACCATTGTATTTAACATCATGCCCATTTTCCCCTGAAAAACCCTGTCCAGAAAATCCTCCGTCTCCTGCAAGACCGCTTCCTCCCGCTCCAGATCGGGGTAATACAGCTTTGCCTTCTCCCCCTCCTCATAGTGCAGAGCGCCTTTCTCCTCCATCCGCTTCAGAAACGACATCACCGTATGCTTCGTCCAGCCCGTCTCGGCTTTCAACGTATTCGTGATCTGCATCATCGTCCGTGGCGCCTGCCCCCACAAGAGATTCATGATCTTCCATTCTGCGTCCGACAAATTTACTTTTTTCATGTTTCCTCCCATCTCTGCCCTGCCAAAACAAAGCAGGTTGACAATCGCTTACCTTTTAAGTATAAATCAATGGTAAGCATTTGTCAACCTTATTATATATCTATCTCTTTATGCTCTTTTATTATCCTGCTATCTTCCCGTCCTCATGTAGGTAATGAACTGGTTCCCGTTCTCCTGCAGCATCTGCGCGGCGTCATTCATCCCCATTTTATAGACCGTTCCGTCCGTCGGATCCATAACCACGATATTCAGTTCGTTAAACCCTGTAATCAGCAGTGCCCTTTCATCCTCCAGCGTCGTCAGCACAGGGATATCCTGATTCGTGTAATACAAAATTGCGTCCAGCGCACAGCCCGTCAGATCCAGCACCTGAATGTCGGGAATATTCTCCTGCAGGATCTCCACCGTCGTCATGCCGCTGTCCAGCATATACTGTGTACTGCGGTTGACTCCCTCAAATTCCAGTATAGTATTTAAGCATACCGCAAGCTGGCTCGTGGTATCCGACTCCATCTCACCGCCGGTAATCTTCATAATCTGGTTTCTCGTCACACGGTTTCCCCTGTACCAGACATAATTCCCTGTGTCGTCTATCACAACGCCCGCCGCCTCATAGGCCGCATTGACAGCCAGCGCCTCCTCTGTATACACGCCTGTAAGTCCGTGGATCGTGTAGACAAAGAAACGTTTCATCACTTCCTCGGACTCCTGCAGGATGATCTGATGTTCTCCCTCAAACAGCATTTCCCGGGGCGTCAGCAGCTGCAGAGTGTCCGTATTGATGTTGCTCTTCACTGCGATCTGTGTCAGAGTCTCCATCACATCCACGACCACGGTCTCCACCAGATTCTTCCCCACGTCTTCCTCTCTGCTGTACATGATCTGATCGTTATCTACTTCCACATAGACCTGTTCGCCGCTCTCCTCGTCCACGCTCTTCTGTACCCGGTAGAGCATGATCTGATTTTCTTCCACGTCACAGGATGTGACATACGTGTCAGGAATTCTGTACTCCTTCAAAAGATTTTCTTTTTCATCCTGTATCCGGACCGTATACATCGGAAAAAATATTCTGCCGGAGCTGTCCTTCGCCACATCCTTTCTGTCCGCTATACCGTAGATCAGATCGTCCCCCATGAACCCGAGGGGCTGCACATATTCCCCGTAGCCCGCCTCCACCGTCATACGCTTCCCGCTCATCAGATTCATGAACTGCATGGATTCGGCAGCGTACCGGCCGCCCTCTATCCACGCCAGCATCTTCCCGTTTTCGGAAACCTTAAAGCTGTCCCCGCTCATATTTTCCGCA
Source organism: uncultured bacterium (assembly GCA_947643595.1). Lineage (GTDB taxonomy): Bacteria > Bacillota > Clostridia > Lachnospirales > Lachnospiraceae > 1XD8-76. The sequence goes on from CANRWP010000022.1 coordinate 7,698, forward strand.
ATGATTCGGTATTGCTTCGTCGAAAGATTTATCTCATAGATCGTGCTGTCCATCATCATATAAAAACGGCTGTTATTTCCGGCAAAAGAAAGCCTGTCCATATCCTGTTCCAGCAGTTCCGGCGATTTTGTGTAGGGGACAAAAACCATCTCCTCTATCATATTCTGGCTGCTGTTATAGTAATTGACCTGCACACCATTCTCACCTTCGTGGTGGCCTCTGTTCATATAGCCATATACGACAAACTGCACATTTCCGGCCTCATCCACATTCAACACCTTGATCTTATGTCTGTCATATATCGTACGTCTGTCGCAGTTGTCCTCGTTCTGAAAGCTGAACAAAAGAGCCAGCTTGTTATCCGCCACATTGTACGAAAACAGTCTGTTTCCCACCACAAAAGCGAAAATATTACCTCCGTCGCACTCCGTCAGCCTGACCTGCTCCGCCCCCTGTATCCCCAGGGATATCTTATTGTTATTATAAATCTCTTTTTTCTCGTCAAACAACTGGGACATTTCCCGCTCAAAATCAAGCAGATACATGCGGTCCGCGGTATACCTTATCCTGTAATATTCCGTCACAAGGTACTCTTCCTCTCTGCCCTCATACGGAATCTTCACCTGATAACGCACCTGATAGGATGCAGTCTGAGGCATCATCTCCTTGATATCCACAACCGCCTCCGACGTCTTCTCCACAGACAGATCTCCCCATGTCACCTGATTCCAGCTGCTGTGGATATCCACTCTGCTGAAAGTACTGTTATCGCCGTCCTTATTGGATTCCAGATACATCGCGAGATTTTCTTCCACATTCGCTTTGTCGAAAGTATCCTCGTGAAACCTCCTGACAAACTCCGTCTTCTCCCATACATGATAATCTTCTCCCAGCAGGATCCTGGTATAATAGCGGATATCCCGCCCGGAATCAAGGCGAAGGATGATAATAAAATTATACTCTCTGTCCTGCTCCAGCAGATCCTTCACCATGAAATCCGCTGTGAGCAGAGTCTCCGTCTCCTCAAAATCCGTAATTTCGGTATCCTCGATCAGACGGCTTCCGTCGCTGCTCCTGACCTGATAGGAGACCGACTCTATGCCTGTCCCAAATTTTTCCACCGTAATGCCGAGATCTCTGCCGTTCTCCAGAGGCGTTATCGTATCACGCATATGCGCGGCATCCATCTCATTCCGGTAACCGTGAAGGCAGTTTACAAGTTCCCCCGAAACATTCATATAGACAAGAGGATACGACGCCGGAGGCATCTCCGCCGTCATATCCGTGTTCCCCAGATTCATAACCGTCTCAAACAGAAATAACGCCGCAAACAGCACTATTCCAAAAAATATTCCCTTTAAAACCGATTTTTTCATCTATGCTCCCTTAGTGACCGCTACATTTTTCTCAGAACGAAAGCGTGGCTCATCAGGAATATATCAATCGGGCATCCAGCTTTCAATAATATTCTACCTGTATTTCTCCAAAAGCTCAACCGGTTTTATCCTGTTTTTGTTCGTATGCCGTCTTTTATACACTTCATAATACAACAAAATCTGCACCATCTCCTCGATCCAGGCCCATTTTTCCGCAGAAATCTCTTCCTTCCCATCCTGCGCCTCACGCCTCAGGATCGCCACAACGCTCTGACAGAGCCTATACATCTGCCATCTGCACGGATACTCGTCGTAGATCAGGCTTCCGTCATAATCTATAGTATCCAACACCGCCGCAATTTTTTTCTGGTATTTTTTTGCATCCGCCGGATAAAGCTGCTGCATATATTCCAGATCCCGCATCAGAGATTCCTCCTCCTGCCCGGCCAGGGGAAGCGGGTAAATCATATAGAAAGGCAAAATATTTTCTTTTGGCATAACAAAACACCTCCGCCGCTTTATCTTACTGTATGCAGCAAAGGTGTTTTTTGTTCTTTTACTTTAAAACTTCAATTCTGGTGAGGGCACGTCTGAGCGCGATCTCCGCTCTCGCGGTATCCGTCTCGGGTTCCTTCGTGCGCAGACGCTCCTCGGCTCTCTCCTTCGCTTCCTGCGCCCTTGTCCCGTCAATTTCTTCCGGCCACTCAATAATCTCCGCCAGAATTGTCACCTGGTTCTGCAGAATCTCCGCGAAGCCTGCGTGAAGCGCTGCCTCTTTTGATCCGTCCTCCTCCGTGATCGTGAGCACCCCCGGCTTGACGATAACCGTCATCGGAATATGCCCCGGGAGCACGCCGATCTCTCCCTCAACCGTATTAAATTCCACCATTTTCACAGGTTTTTCATAGAAAATCCTGTCCGGGGTTATGATCTTCAGCGTAAAATCATTTATCTCCGCCATACGCTCACCCCCTATTTCACACGGGCCAGTACATCATCAATCGTACCTGCGTTCAGGAAATAGCTCTCCGGAATGTCGTCGTGTTTTCCTTCCAGAATCTCCTTAAAGCCGCGTACCGTCTCAGTGATCGGCACATACTTCCCGTCATACCCGGTAAACTGTTCCGCCACATAGAACGGCTGGGACAGGAATCTCTGTACTCTCCTCGCTCTCGAAACAACCAGCTTATCCTCCTCGGAAAGTTCATCCATACCGAGGATCGCGATAATATCCTGCAATTCCTTGTATCTCTGCAGAATCTCCTGCACGCTTCTCGCCACACTGTAGTGTTCCTCGCCCAGAATTCTCGGGTCAAGGATCCTGGAAGTTGACTCCAGGGGATCCACCGCCGGATAGATACCCAGTTCCACGATGGAACGGGAAAGCACCGTCGTCGCATCCAGATGGGCGAAAGTTGTCGCCGGCGCCGGGTCTGTCAGGTCATCCGCAGGCACATAAACCGCCTGTACTGACGTGATGGAACCGTCCTTTGTGGAAGTGATCCTCTCCTGCAGCGCACCCATCTCCGTCTGCAATGTAGGCTGATAACCTACCGCGGAGGGCATACGGCCCAGAAGCGCGGACACCTCGGAACCCGCCTGCGTAAAACGGAAAATATTATCGATAAACAACAGTACATCCTTACCGCCTTTGTCACGGAAGTACTCCGCCATGGTAAGTCCTGTAAGGCCCACTCTCATTCTCGCTCCGGGGGGCTCGTTCATCTGACCGAACACCATCGTCGTCTTGTCGATAACGCCGGATTCCTTCATTTCATAGTAAAGGTCGTTTCCTTCCCTTGTTCTCTCTCCAACACCTGTAAACACGGAATATCCGCCGTGCTCTGTCGCAATATTACGGATCAGCTCCTGAATCAGCACGGTCTTTCCTACACCGGCACCGCCGAACAGGCCGATCTTACCACCTTTCTGATAGGGGCAGAGGAGGTCAACCACCTTGATTCCCGTCTCCAGCAGTTCCTGCTGGGTAGACTGTTCCGAAAATTCAGGCGCCGCCCTGTGAATCGGTGAATATTCTACTTCAGCCGGTGCAGGCTGATTGTCAATCGGTTCGCCGAGCACATTAAACATACGGCCCAGCGTATTTTCACCCACCGGCACAGTGATCGGAGCGCCTGTCGCTTCCGCATCCATACCTCTTACCAGACCGTCCGTAGGTCCCATAGCGATACATCTCACCGTATCATCGCCGAGATGCTGTGATACTTCCACTACGAGTTTCCCTTCCTTTAACGGAATCCGGATCGCTTCGTTGATCTCCGGAAGTTTCCCCTCCGTAAACTTGATATCCAGAACGGCGCCGATAATCTGGGTAATTTTACCTGTATTCTTATCTGCCATTATTATTATCCTTTCTGCCGACAGCGAAGATTCCTAAGAAATCGCTTCCGCACCGGCAATTATTTCTGTTAATTCCTGTGTAATGGAACCCTGACGGGCTCTGTTATACTGTAACGTCAGGTTACTGATCATTTCCTCAGCATTGCTCGTCGCCGAATCCATCGCCTGCATTCTGGCGCCATTTTCACTCGCCACCGCTTCCACCAGCGCCCCGTAAATCAGGCTGGTGATATATTTCGGGATCAGAAGGTCTAACGCCTCCTCATCCTTCGGCTCAAAATTCATCGGAATGGAAAGTTTTTTCTCATCATCCTGCACATTTCCCTCCGAGGCCTCGGGCATTTCACCCGCTCCCGCCTCCACAGGCAGAAGCTTCATCAGCTTCGGTACATGAACCACCGTATTTTTAAAATAAGTGTACGCAAGATAGATCTCTCCGATACTGCCCTCCGCAAACTCCTGCAGCAGTTTCCTGGAAAGCTGCATGGCATCGGCATAGGCGGGTTCGTCAATAATATCGGAGCCGTCCCAGGCGATATGATAGCCATATCTGTTCAGAGAGTCTCTCCCTTTTTTACCGATGCTGTAGATATCCAGCTCTTCCTTCTCCAGTTCGCCCCTTGTGATCAGCTTCACAACATTGGAGTTGTAGCCTCCCGCAAGACCTCTGTTTGAGGTAATGACGATTACCGCTTTCTTTGAAGAGCCTCCCGGCTGCAGATAGCGATGCTGCATGCCGCTGGTCTTTCGCAAGATACTGTTGACCGTCTCATACATACAGTCAAAGTAGGTTTTGGACTGCTCCGCGCGTTGCTTCGCCCTCTGCAGCTTTACGGTGGAAACAAGCTTCATTGCCTTGGTTATCTGCTGGGTACTCTGGATACTGCCTTTACGTCTTTTTATGTCTCTCATAGAGGCCATAACCGTCACCTTTTACCTTTCAAACCGTCTACGCGAATGTCTTCTTAAACTCTTCAATCGCGGCTTTCAGCTTTGTTTCCGTCTCATCGGAGATCACTTTCTCCTCCGAAATACTTCCCGGAATCTCCGGATATTTTGTATCCAGGAATTCAAACAGCTCTTTCTCAAACCTGGTGATATCAGCTACCGGAACATCCAACAGATACTTGTTCGTCGCCACATAGATAATAATAACCTGATACTGCACCGGCATCGGCTGGTACTGGGGCTGCTTTAAGACTTCCTTGATTCTCTCACCCTGTGCCAGCTTTTCCTTTGTATCCGCATCCAGCTCCGAACCAAACTGGGAGAATGCCGCCAGTTCTCTGTACTGGGCAAGCTCCACACGGATAGGCGCCGCGATCTTCTTCATCGCCTTGATCTGCGCCGCGCCGCCCACACGGGATACCGAGAGGCCCGCGTTTACCGCCGGGCGGAAACCGGAGTTGAACATCTCTGTCTCCAGATAGATCTGCCCGTCTGTGATGGAGATAACGTTCGTCGGAATGTACGCCGAAACGTCGCCCGCCTGGGTCTCAATGATCGGAAGCGCCGTCAGGCTTCCTCCGCCGTACTCGTCGCTCATATGCGCCGCTCTCTCGAGCAGTCTGGAATGCAGATAGAAAACATCGCCGGGGTAAGCCTCACGCCCGGGGGGTCTTCTCAGAAGCAGGGAGAGCGTACGGTAAGCGGTCGCATGCTTACTCAGGTCATCGTAGATGACAAGCACATCCCCGCCGTTCTCCATCCACTCCTCACCGATCGTACATCCCGCATAAGGCGCAATGTACTGCAGAGGAGCCTGCTCGCTGGCCGTGGAAGCCACGACCGTCGTGTACGCCATGGCGCCGTACTCCTCCAGAGTCTTCACGATGGAAGCCACCGTGGAAGCCTTCTGGCCAATAGCGACATAAATACACTTTACGCCCTGCCCTTTCTGGTTAATGATCGTATCTACTGCCAATGCCGTCTTACCTGTCTGACGGTCACCAATAATCAACTCACGCTGTCCCCTGCCGATCGGCACCATGGAATCAATAGCCTTGATACCTGTCTGCAGCGGCGTATCAACGGATTTTCTTGTAATAACACCGGAAGCCACTCTCTCAATCTGACGATATTTATCTGTCCGGATAGGTCCTTTTTCATCAATCGGCTGACCAAGAGCGTTTACGACACGTCCCAGCATGCAGTCGCCCACCGGCACTTCCACAACCCTTCCGGTAGTCTTGACGGTATCGCCCTCTTTGATATTTTTGGTATTTCCGAGAAGCACCGCGCCGACATTGTCTTCCTCCAGGTTCATCACCATGCCGTACACTTCACCGGGGAACTCAAGGAGCTCACCCTGCATCGCTTTTTCCAGGCCGTGAATACGGGCAATTCCGTCTGCTACCTGTATCACGGTTCCTACTTCGGATACTTCCAGCTCTGCCGCATATCTCTTAATCTGATCCTTGATGACCGAACTTATCTCTTCTGGTCTTAAATTCATGAATCATACGCACCTTTCTTTAATTATTTGAAGCTAATTTTGAAGCTGTATTTTCAAAAGCTGCTGCTCTAAATGATTCAGCTTTGTCCGAATACTGCTGTCCGCCACCCGATCCCCGATCCGGATGACCATGCCGCCGATCAGGCTCTCATCCACCTGATAGTGCATCTCCATCTCATGGAAACCGGTCGTCTCAAGCAGTCTCGCTTCAACCTGCTTTTCCTGCTCCTCCCGCAGAGGCAGAGCAGTTCTCACATAAGCTACTCCGACGCCTTTCAGCTTCTTTCCCTCATCCAGGAAATACTGCATGATCTCATGGATATGGCCATAACGGTCCTTCTCCACGATCAGCCGCATAAAGCCTGTCAGTTCATCGGACACTCTTCCCTTAAAAACAGTCTCTATTACCTGAAGCTTTTCTTCCTTCATGATTTTCGGATGCTTCATAATATCCGAAAATTCCGGATTTTCTTCCAAAACTTTCAGCACAGCCTGAATCTCCTCAGTCAGTGCATCCACTCTGTTCTCAGAAACAGCCAGCTCGAAAATCGCTTCTCCATAGGTTTTTGAAATTAACTTAGCCATGTATTTTCACCTATTTCTTTCAAAGTTTCTTCCACAAGACTGTCCTGAATGGAGACATCCACCGCTCCCTCTGTGACCTTGCCGGCCATCAGCGCCGCAATGGAGATCATTTCTTTCTTCACATCGTCCGCTGCTTTCCGCTTCTCCAGTTCGGCTTCACTTCTTGCCTGCCTGATAATGGATGCCGCTTCCTGCTTCGCTTCCGCAATAATCCTGTTTTCATTGTCCAGAGCTTTCTTTCTGGCCTGCGTCAGAATGTTTTCCGCTTCTTTATCAATGTTTTTCAGCTTATCTTCGTACTCCGCTTTCAATGCATCCGCGGATTCCATGCTCTCTTTGGCGTCTTCCAGTTCGCCTTTGATCTTTTCCTGTCTCTTTCTCAGCATATCTCTCGCCGGATTGAACAGGAAGTGGGAGGCGATCAGAAACAGTGTGAATACCGCTATGATCATCAACACTGCATCCTGCAAAAGCTGTCCCGTCAGATCGAACAGGTAGTCAAATCCTTCCGCGCCGTTTAGCAGTACGAGATTCGCATTCAGTAATGCGTTCAACCTGTAAACCTCCTTTCTCTGAATTTATAAAACAGTTTCCGAGGCTTATTTTATAATAAGGGGTTTTACAAACATTAACAGCATGGCAACAAGCAAGCCATAGAGACCTGTTGTCTCCGCTACGGCCTGACCCAAAAGCATGGTGGAAGTAATGTCGGACTTTGCTCCCGGGTTTCTTCCCACTGCCGCCGCCGCGTGTCCCGCCGCAATACCCTGACCGATACCAGGTCCGATACCTGCGATAACCGCAAGTCCCGCACCGATTGCTGAACAGCCTAAGATAAAATAATTGTTAAATTCCATTTGTAGTTCCTCCTTTATTTTTGTAATAAATAAAACTTGACACTTTTGTTAATCCGTATTGCAGGCATCCGCGATGTACGTCATCGTCAGCATACAGAATACGTATGTCTGGATGCAGCCCGAAAACAGATCAAAATAGACATGCAGGGCAGCCGGCCATATCACCGCGATCTTTCCCAGCAAGCCGTAGATCAGGGCCATCATCACCACGCCTGATAATACGTTCGCAAACAGACGAAGCGACAGAGAGATCGGCACTGCCACATCACCGATAACATTGATCGGCGCCCAGATCGGCCAGGGATCACAGAGCCCCTTGATGACGCCTTTTACTTTCTGATGTTTAAACTTGTTGAACGTTATCAGCGTAAACGTCATCAATCCCAGCGCCAGCGTCGTCCCGTAATCCGCCGTAGGCGGCCGCAGCCCAAACAGACCGGAAATATTGCTGACAAGAATGAAAATGAAGATCGTAGCGATATAATTTCGGAATGCAGGTGCACTCTTTCCCATGGTGCTGTCCACGATGCCGTCCAGCTTTTCCACTATCAGTTCCACTACGTTCTGAAAACCGGCCGGTATTTCCGTCCCTTTTTTCATGGCACGATTTCCCGCAAAGATAAACAGCAGAATCACCAGAAAGACAATGACCGCACATACATGGGAAGTCGTTATCCACAACGTCTGTCCAAACAGCTCGTAGGAAAACACGCCATGTATCATAAAATCAATTTCATCCGCGCCGGATAATAAAATACCCTGTCCCATACTCTCACCTCCTCCTTTTCTCCATTACTTTATGCAAAAGGGGCTGCAAATACGCTGCTGTTTTCAGCCCCATTACGCCAAGAAAACCACAGAGCGGATTTCCCGCTTCCGTTATCATCAGCACCAGCAGAACGACAATGATCAGTCCGTAGCGCATCATGCTCCGGCTCATCATATATTTCTGGGCATCTTTCTCCGAGAGATCGAGTGCCCGGTCCAGCGACCTGTACATGTGAACCGCACAGACCCCCGCCGTCAGGATCCCGGCCCAGAGCCCCAGACTGCAGCCCGCCTTATCCCGCACAAACCAGACTCCTCCGGCCTGCCAGATAACACCCCAGAACAAGATCCCGATAAGCAGTTCCGCCAGCGTCTCATTTATCTTTTTCTTCATATTTATCTTTTTCACTCTTTTTTTCATAGATGGTCTTCGCCATATGATAGATATTCCTGAATCCGGCGGCCGCACCTACAAAAAACAGCAGTATCATCCAAAACTGCGTGCCAAATTTCCTGTCCAGAAAAATTCCAAGAAAAGAACACAGAAAGATGGGAACCAGCATGGATATCCCAAACTGCGTGATCAAAACAAGGCAGCGATATACATTTCTGTGATATTTCACTCTCTTTCCCCCTTTATCATTTTCGGACACATAACAAGATTATACTCCTTTTGGGAGAATATGTCTATTCTTCTTCAAGGACTTTTTTATATTCGCGTTCCGCCAGCTCCTCCGACAGAGAAAATTTTCGCATCAGTTCCACTTTTATTTCGTTTTCTGAACTGCCCTTTACGGTCATTTTGCTTATCAGCTTGTATATTTCCAAATTTTTGGCTGTTTCTTCAAGCTTTTTCTCCACTTCTTCAAGCTTTTCCTCTGCTTCCGCGCGTTCTCTTCTCTCCGCCTGTATATCCATCTTTACATTCTCAAACAGCTTTGCCATTTTCCGCTCCTTAATCCTGGAAACCACATCCTCTGCTTCACCTTCCGGCAGATTCATACGATATAACAATGCCCGCAACAGCTTTGCCATCGTATCAGGAAGGTCTTCGTTGCTGTAATCGCGAAGCATAACAAGCTGATATCGAAAATGCGGCAAATATTTTCCGAGCAGTTCCCCACACAAAATCCTCTCAAAGATATCCAATGATGCCGTCCATTTCCTCTCCCCCTCATAATATACGATCGGCAGTATCGGCGGATACCTGAAATCCTTCCTACTGCTGATCCCCGGCTGCTGTCTTGTCATTTCCTTTTCATAGTCTTCCCAGATATATACCATATACCGCAGAATCTGCATGACAACATTGTACTCCACTTTCGTTTTATGTTCAATAAGTGAAATAATATAAAGCGGTAGGTTAAGTTGATTTTCCTTTCGAGGAAGGTACTTTGAAATATTTACTTTTTTTACCGTATCACTCTCCCTCTCCGTACTGTACAGGGGAACATATCTCTCCGATACATCCTCAATATCCTCGGGCTGTATGTTCCTCAGAATCTCCATGTCCGCATAGTCGCGGAAAAACTGTGAACTCAGGATATTATCCCCAAAGAAATGCAAGAATTTTGGGAAAAGATATCAAAACAATACCGAATAACTATGCCCGGAAAGCACATACACTCTCCGGGCATATAACATCTTTTTATCTTTTCTTATGAATTTCAGGCATCCATCTCTTCCTGCATTTTTTTGCGGTGCCGTCTGTACATCTCTTCTCCAGTCACGCCGAGTACCGCGATCAGCAGCCACCACCAGGACATCCTGCTCTGTTCCTCTATCGGTGCAGCGAGAGGCGTCTCCTCATCCTCTATCACTATCGCGCCGGTCTCTTTTTCCTCTTCCAGAGATGCCAGCGGTGTCTCCTCGTCCTCCAAAGTTTTAAGTTCCCCGCCTTTGTCCGCCGACACAATGCCTGTTCCGCCTGCGGCTGCTGTGCCGTCAGCTGTTGCAGCGAATGTACCTGCACCTCTTCTGACTGCCACAGGATTCGTCATCCCTGCTCCTGCCAGCGGTACCGCCTCTTCGGGAACGACTACTACCGGTGCGGTCGGGGTGGTCGGAGCTGTTGTACCGCCTGTGCCGCCGGTTCCGCCGCCTGTTGTGCCTCCATCACCTCCGGTGGGAGGTGTATTATAGGCAAAATTACCGTTTGCCGCACTGATTGCGCGCTCCGCCGCTTCCTTTATCTCCTCACATTTCTTATCGGAGAATCCCTTCGCTTCCGCTGCCGCAGTATACTCCTCAACCGCGTCCCTGCATTTTTCCTCCAGCTCTTCCCATCTTTCTTTGTTTTGTACGGTTGCTTTTTTCAGATTGTAAAGCTCCTTTATCGCTTCCACCACATTCTGATATGCATCTTGAACCTGACCGTCTACCGCTCCGTCAATATCATTTCGTTTATCTTTAGCCTTCACCTCATCATTCGCACGCATTAATTCTTCTAAAAATCCCTCAACTTCAGGTGTCTTTTCCGCGATAAATTTGTTCAGATATCCTTCCACTCCGTCCGAATCAATATCATCATTAATCCAGGGAGCTTTCACTCCATCCACTTTATTCTGAGCCTGATTTTTCGCCCCTATTGCATCATCCCAGTTTTTCTTCACTGTCTCCTCGGTATCCTTTACCGCATTCCAGTTCTCCTCAGCCTTTTTCAGGCTTTCATCGGCATCTGCCAGAGACTCTTCTTTTTCCTTTTTGTTCTCCTTTGCCGCACTGGCACTTGTTTCCAGTTCTGACAGCTCTTTTCCGGTTGAAGATGCAGAAGTATCAATAGTCTGCGGATTACCCTTGTCGCTAAACTTAGGCTCGAAACCATCTCATCAAGAGTCACCTGCTTATTACCTGCAATAAGACTTACTCCTTTTCCATCTATTTTCTGTATAACCAATCCTGCCGGACCGAATTCTACCGATGCCATTTTTCCATTTACAAAATAAACAGTTTCTCCGGGAAGCTTAACAGTTGTCAGTTTTATCGCATCCCCACCTACGATATTATAATTTTGATCTTCTATCTCCAGTTTTACAGATGTGCCGTCAGCATTCTCCACTCTATACCCTGCATCCGCATCACCAATAACTTTATAACTGTCATTTAACTTGTAATTTCCTAAATAAAATTCTTGCTCTCCATTTTCATTATTTGAAATTGTCAGAGAAACAGCATTTGTTTTCCCATCACCGCACTCATACACCCTTTCACCAGATGCCTCTTCCTTCTTAAGAATCCGCATTGTCAACCTCTCCGTTCCAGCCGTACAGGTTGTCAATCAGCTCATTTTTGGATATACCGTCCGGCACAGACAGAAGAAGCATCTGAAGCAGACGCACAGACTTGGAATTTCTTACTCTGTTAAACGAAATGGCCTTCCTGCCATAGTGCATGGAAAAGCCTCCAAACATCCGTACATATAGTGTTCTCTCTCTCATATCCATCTCAATACCCCTCTCATTCAGTTAAGTATATACCACTTTTGTCAATCTGTCTATTTAAATAGTGTAACGCAAAAAAAAATTGTGAAAAATAGTCAAAATCCCGTTGACTTTCCCCTGTCTACGGCGTAGTATCTATTTAAGACATAATTTCGACACCATATATTACTCACAGCCTTTCATATTTTTACAGGAGACATGCATGAAAACCCTCTCTCTCTACCGCAAACGCCTGATTCCCGACGAATGTATTTTACTGAAGGACGATATCATTCTGAAAGCGGATGACGACCACATCCTGACCAGGTGGAATACCCTGAAACCCAAGAAAATACTGCACCACGGCGATTCCTGCTACTATCTGAACAAAGGCGTCAAAGTCAGCAGATTTTACACGAAGGATAACTTTCTGATCTGCTGGTACTGCGACATTGTATCGTACGAATGGAAAGACGAAAAAAGCTCCCTTCTCTCCACCGATCTGCTTCTGGATGTTCTCGTCTACCCGGATGGTTCCTATAAACTCGTTGATATGGATGAACTGGCGCAGGCTCATGCCAGGAAGCTGATATCCGATGCGCTCCTGCAAACTTCTCTCATGACCGCCAGTCGATTATTGAACGAACTTTATGAAAATCAATTTCATAAAATATACACTGCCGTATTTGACAGCTGTGAAAACTCCTTTTAAGATGCCGGAGCCAAAAAATTCATGAACACAACATCGACGGAAAAACTGCAGAAAAAATATATGCGTGCCGCCCTCGGGCAGGCAAAAAAGGCACTTCTTTTGGGAGAAGTGCCGATCGGCTGCGTCATCGTATATAAGGATAAGATCATCGCCAGAGGATACAACCGCAGAAACACGGACAAAAACACCCTCTCCCACGCCGAGCTGATCGCCATAAAGCGGGCCAGCAAAAAGCTCGGAGACTGGCGTCTGGAAGAGTGCACGCTCTATGTGACTTTAGAACCCTGCCAGATGTGTTCCGGCGCCATTGTGCAGGCGCGGATTCCTCACGTAGTCATCGGCTGCATGAACCCGAAAGCGGGCTGCGCCGGCTCCATTCTGAATCTGCTCGAGATGCCTGAGTTCAACCATCAGGTTGAGATCACAAGGGGCGTTCTGGAGGAGGAATGCAGCGCTGCCCTGAAACAATTTTTTAAGGACCTTAGAATCCGCAATAAGCTGGAAAAGAAAAGTTCTACTCCCGCCGAAATACCCACTCCCGCTGAATCTGATAGCTGAGTAAAAATAAGAGCCCATCCACAAGCGCCTTGAATAACGTCTTGCCCAGGCTTCCCGCCGGGAACAGAAATGCCAGCAGCGACACAAAACCAGCGGAAGCCGCAAACTGCAACACACACAGCATATAATATTTCAGGATCGAATTTCTGCCGCCACCGCGAAACACTTTCCGGCGGTTCATATTATAGTTGAACAGGGAGGAGCAGATCCTCGCGACTGCCGTCGCGATCACGATATTCCAACCCTCTTCAGGCATCGCATATGTCAGCAGTCTGATACCCAGATAAAACAGCACCAGGTCGATCAACGAAGACGCGACGGAACTGGCGGCAAAGGCAAAAATTGTCCGGTAAATGCGCAGGGAATCTCTCAGAGGATTAAAATGGGAAGATTCATTTTCCTCCAGATAAATCGTGCGGATCGGTACCTCCTCAAACGGAATGCGCCGCGCCTTCATCTCTAACAGCATATTCGTCTCATACTCGTATCTGCTGCCCTCTATCTCCATCATCACTTCCAGATACCTGGCGGGAATCGCGCGAAGCCCTGTCTGCGTATCCGTTATTCTAATGCCGCAGGCAAACCGGAAAACTCCCTTTGTCATTACGTTTCCAAATCGGCTTCGCAAGGGTACTTCCCTCTTTGAGAAATCTCTCGCCCCCAGAATAACACGGTCCGGTTTCTCCCATAATTTTTTACAACATGCCAGAATATCCTTCACATGATGCTGGTTATCCCCGTCCACCGTGACAACACTGCAGTCAGGGCGTTCTCTCAGACAATACGCAAAAGCGGTCTTCAGAGCGCAGCCTTTTCCTCTGTTTTCCGGATGGGTCAACACCGTCACTCCCGGAAAGAGCGCCGCCCGCTCAAACAGCGGCGCGTAGGTCACACCGCCCCCGTCATCCACGAGGATGATGTCCTGAAATCCGCTCTCCACTAGCCCTCTCACCACCTCCAGCAGTTTTTCGTCCGGCTGATAGGAGGGTACGATCACTGAAATTTTATCCGTAAATTGCGCCATGCAAAGTCCTCTTTTAAAAAATTTGATATATCGACAGAATTATTCTATAATAAAATGGTAATAATTACAAATTATAATTTATAAGAAAGGTTCTCGCCGCGGCGTTTCAAATGTTTTATGACAAATTTTAAAAAAATTCATTTTTCAGGAATCCTCTTTACCGCTTTCTTTTTTTCCATCTTTATTATGCTGCTCGGTATGGATCGTTATTCCTCAAAGCTTCTATTCGTGTTCTCCTTTTTTATTTTTCTGGCTGTCGGCATCCTGCTTGATATTGCCATTAGACATCTTTCGTCAAAAGCCCGGCAAATTCTTTCGGGGGAGCATCTCGGCAACAGGATATATGCCATCTTTTCGGACCGGAAGCTGAAATTGCTGCTGTGGGGGCTTATCACCCTGTTTTTTATCCCTGCCTATCTGGCACTGTTTCCCGGTACCTTCGGCTATGACGCCCCCGTTCAGGCGGCACAGTATTTCGGGGAGATGGAACTCACCAGCGCCAATCCGCTGCTTCACACTTACCTCCTCGGCCTGTTTCTTTCCCTCGGCGAAACCCTGCTGAAAAGCGCCTCCCTCGGTGTGGCTCTCTTCTGTCTGATCCAGGGGCTTTTAGTGACTCATGTGCTGGCAAGATCCTTTTTATTTTTAAAGAAAATCCACACTCCCTTCACAGTGATTCTGATCGGTCTCTTATGGATCTTATGCAATCCCACGCTCCATGTCCTCACGTTCAATGTGACAAAAGACATCCTGCTCGGCGTATGCCTTCTGCATTTTTTATTGAATTTACTGGATATATTGTGCGGCTTAGGACCATCGAAAGCGGATTATTTCCGTTTGATTCTCTCCGGCGTCATCATGTGCCTTATGAGAAACGCCGCCATCTATCTGGTGGCGGCGCTCATCGTCCTTATGCTTTTCGCCCTGCGAAAATACAAAAAAATAATACTCTCTCTGAGTATGGTTTTCGTCGTCTCCTGGCTGTTATCCGTATTTTTTTCATATGGTCTGAAAATTCCCGCCGGAAACGCCCGCGAAAATATGAGTATCCCTATCCAACAGCTCGCCGCGGTCAGCCACGCATATTACTACGGTCCCGAGCCGCCCAACATCACGCAGGAGCAGCTGAACACGATCCATGAGCTCATTCCCGCGGAAGCCATGGAAGTCTTTCTGTATGACACCGTGGATCTCGTGAAAGCGGTTTTTGACACGGAAGTTTTTTCCGAAGATCCGGGAAAGTACATTTCCCTCTATCTCACTGTCGGCAGGCAGAATCCGTCCGTTTATGTCCGCGCGTTCCGGGACATGGTCGTTCCCTATTTTGACATGGCAAAGAGTACACGAAGGCTTCTGTCCCTCTCGGAAACTTTTCCGGAGATCTCCCATCTGCGCATTTCCAGATATGATCTTTTTCCGTCTTACTACTCATTTCTGGAAGATCAAATCGAAACGGAGCACTACTGTCTCGTCCTGCAGCCCGGAATCTCCATCTGGCTGATGGTCCTGGGCATCGCGGTCTCCATAGAGCGGAAGAACCGAAAAATACTGTTATGCATCCTGCCCATCGCCCTCTACTTTATCGGACTGCTGTTGGGCCCCATGGCTCTCCTTCGCTATTTATTTCCGATGATGCTGGCAACGCCGCTGTTATTGGGGATTCTTTTCTGGAAAAACGCCTGATTTGGAAATTTCGATATTGTACCTACCGCCGCAAATTTTACGCCCCTTGACTTTTTTGCCAAAACCCCCTATACTGAAAAACATAATTGCATCGGGCAGCCTGTTGCAGCTGCCCCCGGCAAGCAGCGATGAAGTTCGGGTCTTGCGCAATGGAAATCTGTGAACCGTGTCAGGTTGGGAACAAAGCAGCACTAAGCAGAACCTTCCATGTGACGTGAGGAAACCTGGCGGAGCCGGCTGCCGGGGTAACGTGCAGCGGGCTGCCGGGTGCAATTGTTTTATCTTCTCATCTTTCCGCCATAACATGCCGGTACATCTTTTCCACATCCGCTTCCATGTGAACCGGCACTAACTTAATTTCCGGATTTTCTCTCTCAAAAACAACAAATATCTGGTGCGCAAACCCCTGTCCCATCCAGCTTAACCCTTCAAAATCCAAAACGACTTCCCTGAATTTGTCCAGCCTGTTGCATACTCTTTTGGCCTGCGACCTCGACACCGGGGAGGCGCTGAAAATATTTTTCAAGGGTATTGTCGTCTTTGTAAATCCGCCGTCATCATTTGTATAGAGATCAAAAATCTCCTGAGGTGTTTTCTCCGAAAAATTTGACAGGGACATCACAACCTTCGTGCCGGATTTTCGCTCGCAGGAGAGATTTGCAACCCCACCGTCATCAAATTTATTGTTTGTGAATACTTTGCCATCAGAAAATATATAGAAGCTGTCCATCATTTTCGAGCTGAAAAAAATACCTTCCCCCGAATGATTATCCGGATCTGTTGTCAGCTTTCCTTTCATCAGTTCGCAGATCGCTTCCTCCAGCGATGAAAACCTAAAATGCCCCTTTATCTTCTCAAAAATGCCTACGCCTTCATCTGTAATCTCAGCAGTTGTATTCAGGTAATCTCTTATGACTGTCACATATACATTTTCAGAGAGAGAATGCTCCATCGCATTATTGATCATCTCACTGAAAGCATAGCTCCATATTTCCTGCAGATTTCCGCAAAGCTCTTTTACATATGGAAACATGCAATTATCATAAACCGCTATATCCGAATCCAGTTCGCCCTTTTCTCTCCTTAAATCAAAACTGTGTTCTTCTTTTATCAGCTCATACTGCCCTCTCTTTACTCTTCTGATGATACCCCTGTCTGTCAGTTCGTTGATATAAGTGTGAACCGTGTTCTGATTTATGGAAAATGTCCCCGCTACAGCCCTTGAAATATTGTCGTTTTTCTCTTCTATTTTCTTCAATATGTAAAAAAGGATCGCTCTTTTCTGATCTTCCTTAAATCTCATTGTCATCCCCCCTTTCTGATATCTTATTTAATTATTCGCTTATTGTCAAATATTATTCGTTTTAGCAAAAAAGAAATTCGTTTTAAATTAATTTAAAACGATTATCTCACCGGAATCTCAAATAAAAAACGAACTTTCCCCCAAAAATAAAAGGGAGCCGAAATAATCGGCTCCAATTTCATATCTCCACTCTCCTCAGGTAGTAACCAAAATCCCCGTTCTCGGCCGGTTCTCTCTTTCCGTCAAAGGCCTCAAAACCGAACATTACCGCGACCTTCTTCTCCCTCTCATGGAATGTGCCGGGCACTCCCAGATAGTAAACGACCTTCCTCTCTTTCTCCTTTCTCCCGAGAATCAGGTGCTTATAATTGTAGTAGCCATGCAGCAGAAAACTGTTATGTACCAGTTCCTGATATTTCTCTGTGAAAATCACGAAGTCCTTCGGAGTGATCTTCAAATATTCCTCCTCCTCCCTGATCGGGTGTACCACAGGGTACGTCTCCCTCAGCTGCTTCCACTTATCGGGCTGCAGTTCCTGCTCCAGGATCTGCACCTCCGGTACTTCCGGTTCCTCCTCCTGGGCCCGGGCTTCCTCAGCCCCCTGAAGAATCTCCTCCTCCAGCGTACACTCCGCCTCTGATGCCTCTATCCTTTCCGCCTCGTCCTTTCTCACTTCCCTCTCCAGCATCTCCTGCATGGATTCTTCCTCTTCTTCCGGCAGCAGTTTTTCCACAGTGATCGTCTCTACCTCTATGCCCTCCTGCGTTTTCCAGACCGGAGCGTCCTCCAAAACATTCTCCTGCAGATCTTTTTCTTCCGTCTGCTCGTTCACTATTTTTTCCACGCGGGAATTTTCCGACACGGGTGTCACAATCAGATTCACTTCCACAGGAACCTCATCCGCCTTTGCGCCGCTGTCTCCATCCTGCAGCCGCTCCTGCGCCTGCGGCTGTCTCAGCTTATATCCAGCCCCCTCATTTTCCTGCTCCTGCCGCCGCGCCGGCATAAAGTTTGTCACAACCCAGCGGGATTCCAGGTATTGATACTCATGCAGTTCGATCTTAATGCCGCAGATTCCGTCGTACCTCAGCCCGGATCCCGCCATATTTTCCGCATTCAGCCGCACCGCACAGTGCCCCTGACCGTTGCGGATGTTCAGATTGCCCAGCAGATGTTTCTGCATATTGTTTCTCCGGTTTTCCGTATATAGATCGCCCTCTCGTCTCTCCGGTTTCTCCGACAGCAGATACACCTTCGCCTCCCCGCTTCCCATCAGCCTTGGGCCTTTCATATAGACGATCATCTGGCAGAGGCTGTCCCTCACCTGAAATTTCACATACCCGGCATTCTGCAATTTGATGCCGCTCTCGTAATAGCTCAAATATCTGATTCTTTTATCATAATACAACCCCGTTTCCTCCTTTAGACAGTCAATTTTAATATGCTTCCTATTGACCATCTTATGAGAAAACGGGGCCCGTTATGCCGACTTATTTAATGTTTACCGGTTTTCTTATCACAGGACGATCTCCACGTCCTCATCCATTCCCTCCAACTCCCCCACCGCATTCATTTTCCTCAATATTTAAATAATCCAGATGTTCCGCCTGACTTCCAGAAATCCCACATCGCGTATGATATCGGATTCCAGATACAGCGATTCCAGACCGGGCATCACGGATATCGCGGAATAATCTCTGACGCGCAGCTCATTCTCCGAGCTTCCGGAGTCTGAGTTGGCCGTATCCTCCAGCGATAATTCCTTTAAATTTTTCAGAACAATAAGCGGCTTTAAATTCTCATCCGGCATGTTCTGAATATACAGTTTCTCCAGATTGACAAAGCGCGATATCCCTTCCATGGATTGGATATCCGCCAGCCTCAGCTCAATGATCTTCCCCGCGTCCGGCAGCATGGAGATAATATCGTCTATCTCCATCCCTCTGACGCTGAGGCTCCTCAGCTCTGTCATCCCGCTCAGGTCCATATCATCGGGCAGAGCCGTCCCCAGTTTCAGGCATACAAGACCGGTAAAATTCTCTGCACCCGAAACGTCCCATCCCATCCCCGAAAATACAGCCTTCCTTATCTCCGCCGAATCACTGTAGGGATCATCAAAGCTATACCACACATAATCCTCATCGGGCGCTCTTTACTGCCGGAAGCATTCGAGTGTGTCCCGGATGCTTCCCAGGTATATTTATTGTGAGCGGTATGCCGCCGCGCCTCTCCATCCTCCACCAGAAACTGATTGCCGCAATACTGACATGTCGCCAGCCCTGACTGAACATCTTTCCATTCCAGTTTCCCGCCACAGGCAGGGCAACTGATCTGAACCAGTTTTACCATCAATGTTTCTCTTCCAGATAATTCATATAGTTTACTACCATCAGGGCAATCTTCAATGTGAGAGCATCATCAAATACCCTGATGTCCAGCCCCGTCGCCCTCTGCAGCTTCTCTATCCTGTAGACCAATGTATTTCTGTGGATAAAAAGCTGCCTGGAAGTCTCCGAGACATTCAGATTATTTTCAAAAAACTTCTCAACAGTTACCAATGTCTCCTCGTCTATCTCATCCGGCATGCGATCGCCGAAGATCTCATGGATGTACATCCGGCAGAGATTTACCGGAAGCTGATAGATCAGCCTTCCGATCCCCAGAAGCCGATAGGAGATGATCTGCTTCTCCTGATAAAAGATCTTCCCGACATCAGAAGCCATCTTAGCCTCTTTATAGGATTTCGACACATCCTTCAGTTCATGTACCATCGTTCCGAAAGCCACACGGACATTGATCATGGCTTCCGCATTGATCATATCCATGATCGTCCTCGCGATCCGCTCCAGCTCTTCCTCTCCCGCTTCCTTCTCCACAGCTTTAATCAAAATTACGCTGTCTTCCTCCACGGTCACCACATAGTCGCCATTCTGCGTGGAAAACATCCCCTTCATCAGCTCGCTGACCGAAAGCTCATCCTGATTGCCCGATTCCACGATATAGACCACCCTGTCCTCCTGATCCGCAATATGCAGGCGCTTTGCCCTGTTATAAATATCTACGAGAAGCAGATTGTCCAGTATCAGATTCTGGAAAAAATTATTTCTGTCAAACCGCTCCTTGTAAGCGATCATCAGATTCTGGAGCTGGCACACGGCAACTTTTCCTATCATATAAGCGTCATCGCCAAGCCCTCTTGCATCCAGAATGTAATTCGCCTCCTCCTCATCCAACACCTTTAAAAGATGATGGGCGCCGATCACCTGGGAATCTGCAGGCGAAGCCACAAAATTTATTACCAGTTCTCTTTCCTCTTCCGCCGTCTCAAAAGTCGATGCCACGCAGGCGCCGTTCAGATCGAATACGGCAAAATCAATCTTCGTAATAGTCTTTAATTCTTCAATACTGTTCTGAATAATCTGGTTTGATATCATGCGCTTCCCTTTCTTTTTGTGTGTAGTTTATAGTGGTCAAATATGGCAAAAAGAGGGATGCGGACTCGCATCCCCCTTAAACACATCAGTCCTGACTCGCAAACGCTTCGCTCGCGCCTGCACTGCAGGCGCTGTGCTCTGTAGCGCCGCTTGAAAAGCAGCGGCTTAGTTGCAGATCGTAACCTCTGTCTCTTTATCAAATACGTGAATCTTCTCCACATCAAATGCGAACTTGATCGCATCGCCGGGTCTTGCAGTTGTTCTGGAATCTACCCTTGCCGTGATCGGGAACTGATCCAGATCAAAGTACAGATAAACTTCCGCGCCAAGCAGCTCATAAACCTTAACTGTAGATGTGAAGGTGGTCTTCGCTGTCGCAAGGAATTCAGGTGAATCATACACATCCTCAGGACGGATACCAAACACAACAGTCTTTCCATTATAGCCGCCATCGATCAGCGCTTTGGACTTAGCTGCCGGAAGTTCGATGCTCTGGCCTGCGATTTCGAGGCTTGCCACATTGCCGTTCACCTTAACCACAGCATCCAGGAAGTTCATCTGAGGAGATCCCATGAATCCTGCCACGAACAGGTTGGCGGGTTCTTCATACAACTTCTGAGGTGTATCCACCTGCTGAACGATACCGGCCTTCATAACAACGATCCTCGTACCAAGGGTCATAGCCTCTGTCTGGTCATGTGTAACATAGATGATGGTCGTTCCCAGATTCTGATGCAGTTTAGCGATCTCAATACGCATCTGTACACGGAGCTTTGCATCCAGGTTGGATAACGGCTCATCCATCAGGAATACTTTCGGTTTACGAACGATCGCACGCCCCATAGCTACACGCTGTCTCTGACCACCGGAAAGAGCTTTCGGCTTACGGTCAAGGAGTGCGGACAGATCAAGGATCTCCGCCGCTTCGCGAACCTTTTTATCGATCTCATCTTTCGGTACTTTTCTCAGTTTCAGACCGAAAGCCATGTTATCATATACTGTCATATGAGGATACAGAGCATAGTTCTGGAATACCATCGCGATATCTCTGTCCTTCGGCTCCACGTCGTTCACCAGCTTGCCGTCAATATACAGTTCACCGGAAGAGATATCTTCCAGACCTGCCACCATACGCAGAGTAGTAGATTTACCACAGCCGGAGGGACCTACGAAGATGATAAACTCTTTATCTTCAATTTCCAGGTTGAAATCTTTTACCGCTTCAAAACCGTTGGGGTACTTTTTGCAGATATTCTTTAATGATAAGCTTGACATTATTTCTTTTCCTCCTGATTTTTTGAATGAATTGCCTGCAGGTTATCCCTGTTCTAGTTACGTAGTATACAGAAATATGGCCCTTTTTACTATACCACTATTACATAAAGTTTTTCTTTTATCTTCGTCAACTTGTTTATGAAATTCATCAAAAAAAACTTCACCTGGCAGATTGCATAAAGAATTTATCATTTTTTATACAGTTTTCACAATGTCATAAAAGCCTTTTCTCCATCGGCGTGTAGATGATACCATCCTTCGACAGCTGAGGCGCCACGTCCTCAAAACCGACCTGACGGTAAAACCCCACCGCATAGGGCGCGGCGTTTACCGTAATCTTCCTCTCCTGATATTCCGCCTGAATGTATTGCTCCATACTCTGAATCAGCTTTCGCCCGATGCCCTGATGATGATGTCCCTCCTCCACAAACAGCAGGGAAATATGCCTTTTGTTGCGCAGGGAGATCATGCCCGCCTGTTTCTCGCCGTCAAGCGCAATAAACACCGGATAATCCCCCTTTAAGAACATGCGGTGCAGCAGCGCGTCCGTCAAAAAATCCCGAAAGTTGTCTATTCCTTCCTGTCCATAATCATTTGCCTCAAATCTCAGAAACGTCCGCCAGGCAAGCGCCATAGCCTCGTCCCAATCATATATATTTGCCCGTCTGATCCTTATTTTGCCTTCCTGCACCATATCGCGTATACCCCCGTCTGTCTGCTGTGCCCGATACCATGCTGCACTCCCCCAGTTTCGCATGTATCGATTTATCTTCCGTCCGTCAACAGATTTCAGCACCCGCAGGCATCGCCTTCTCCGGCGTCATCAGCGCCAGATTTCCGTCCGCATCCTCCGCGCACAAAAGCATTCCCTCCGATTCCAGTCCCGCCATCTTTCTGGGCGCAAGGTTCACGAGTACCATGACCTTCTTTCCCACCATCTCCTCCGGAGAATAGTACTGTTTGATTCCCGACAGGATCTGACGCACCTCAGAGCCGATCTTCACCTGGGAACAGAGCAGTTTTTTGGACTTTGGCACCTCCTTGCAGTCGATAATCTCTCCCACCTGGAACTGACACCTGGCAAAATCGTCATAACCGATCTCAGGCTTCGCCGGGATATCCATACCGCCGGCATCCGCCGCTTCTTCCTCTTTCTTCTGCGCGCCCTCTGCAGGTTTCTCTTCGCCGCTCTCCGCTGTCCCCGCCGCGGCCTTCCGCTCCGCGAACATCGCTTCCACCTTCTCCATCACTTCCTCCGGCTTCAGCCTCGCGAACAGGATCTCCGGTTTCTCTACCACCCGGTTCCCGGAAGGATAGAGCGCTCCGATCTCCTCCGCAGAGCCCTGCTCCAGCTTATCGAACCCGATAAGCGGCGCGTTGATCTGCTCCGCAATCTTCCGGGCAGTCTCCGGCATGAACGGCTCAAGCAGGCTCGCGCCCACCTGGATCCCGTTCAAGAGATTATAGAGCACCGTACTCAGGCGGTCTTTTTTCGCCTCCTCCTTTGCCAGCGCCCAGGGCATAGTCTCGTCGATATATTTATTACATCTCTTAAACAAAGAGAAAATCTCACTGATCGCATCCGCCACCCGCAGGTCGTCCATCTTTGCCGCCGCTTTCCGGTAGGCGTCAGCTGCAGCTGCCTTCAGATCCGCATCGATATCCGCCTGATCCCCGGTCTGCCTCTTATCCTCAACAACACCGCCAAAATATTTGTTGCTCATGGAGACGGTGCGGTTCACAAGATTGCCCATCGTGTTGGCCAGATCGGAGTTGAATCGCTCGATCATCAGCTCCCAGGTGATTACGCCGTCATTCTCAAAGGGCATTTCATGCAGAACAAAGTAACGCACCGCGTCCACGCCAAAGAAAGAGATCAGATCCTCGGCGTAGATCACATTGCCTTTGGACTTGCTCATCTTGCCATCGCCCTGCAAAAGCCAGGGATGCCCGAACACCTGCTTCGGCAGCTCCTCCTCCAGCGCCATCAGGAAGATCGGCCAGTAGATCGTGTGGAAACGGATGATATCCTTGCCGATCAGATGCAGGTCCGCCGGCCACAGCTTTCGATACTGCTCCGTGGAATTCCCCTCCGCGTCATAGCCGATTCCCGTGATATAGTTGCTCAGCGCGTCCAGCCACACATAGACCACATGCTTCTCATCAAAATCCACGGGGATTCCCCATTTGAAGGAAGTCCTCGACACGCACAGATCCTGCAGGCCGGGCAGCAGGAAATTGTTCATCATCTCATTCTTTCTCGATACCGGCTGGATAAACTCGGGATGGTTGTTGATATGCTTGATCAGCCTGTCCGCGTATTTGCTCATCTTAAAGAAATACGCCTCCTCCTTCGCAGGCTTTACCTCTCTGCCGCAGTCCGGGCACTTCCCGTCCACCAGCTGGGACTCCGTCCAGAAGGATTCGCAGGGCGTGCAGTAGAGCCCTTCATAGGCTCCCTTATAGATATCCCCCTTCTCATAAAGACGTTTAAATATCTTCTGAACCTGCTTTTCATGGTAATCGTCGGTAGTCCTGATAAACTTGTCGTAGGAAGTATCCAGGGAATCGCAGATATCCCGTATCGTCTCCGCGACGCCGTCCACGTACGCCTTCGGTGTGACGCCCGCCTCCTGGGCTTTCAGTTCGATCTTCTGGCCGTGCTCGTCCGTCCCGGTCTGGAAAAATACGTCGTAGCCGTCCTTTCTCTTAAACCTGGCGATGCTGTCCGCCAACACGATCTCATAGCTGTTGCCGATATGCGGCTTGCCCGATGTGTAGGCGATCGCCGTTGTAATGTAATATTTTCCCTTGCTCATTTTCGTGTTCCTCCCTGTCTGATATATTCGCTGTTTCGTCCAATAGGATTCTTCGCCGCTCTCTCACTGACTATCTCAAAAATATTATTATGCATTATACACAGCCTTCCTTTTCAAGTCAACCGAAAACACGCTTTCCGTGTGCACATCGTGTGCACTTATCATTACGAAACAATCTTTTATCCCTGCTCCTCAGCCATACTCTCCAGATACCCCCTGTCCCACAGGAGAATTTTCAGCTTTTTCGCCGCCTCCACCGCAGGTCCGGTAAAGTACTGGTTCGTCAGCACTGCTCCCACCATACAGTCGTAGTAATCCCGCCCGGCATAAGCCTCCTGTACCGCTTTCACGCCGACGGAATCCCCGTAGCACTTGCACTGGATCGCGTAGGTCACTCCGTCCCGCTCCGCCAGGATATCGATGCCGTAATCTCCGCTTCCCTTTGTCACCTCCACCTCTTTAAATCCCCGCTTCCGCAGCAGGTCGGCGCAGTAATATTCAAACTCGTGACCGTCCAGCAGGTCGAAGTCCCTCACGCGTGAGCGTCTTTTTGAGATATATGATATTATGAACCATATGAGCAAAAAAAGAAACAGGAGTGCAATTATCAGCCACAAAATATTTGTCTCTGTATTCATAAAATGGATCTACCTCTTCTCTCCTTATTTATTATAATCTTATCCCTCTCCCATAGCAAGGACTTTCCCGCCCCTTGACAAAACATCAAACTTGTTGCAAGGTGAATATACAGACTTTTATCATTGCGGCATGGTCGTTTCATTCACAGAAAAAGCGGGAGAAATGCATTATGAAAGAAAATTTTGACTCTGCCGTCCTCTCTCCTCTGCAGAGAGCACAAAAGGACGGTTATATCCATATCAGCAGCACGGATGGAAAAAAGAAGATCGAATATATCACTACCGGGAAGCGCGTCGAAAACTATGATGATCCCGAGGAAAAAGTCCGGGCGGAATTTTTTGCCGAACTGATTTACAAATACGAATATCCTGCCAATCGCATCCTGACGGAGGTTGCTGTCCCCGACCGTCTTCCGGTTGACCGCGCCGATATCGTCGTATTTCGCGACGATGAGTGCAGACGCCCCTTCGCCGTTGTGGAATGCAAAAAGGAGGGTGTCACCGACGCCGAATTCAACCAGGCCATCGAGCAGGGCGTGGGAAACGCCTCCTGGGTAAAACTACGCGCGGAATACGTTGTGATCATCGCCGGCAGGACCCGCCGGGTGCTCGACGTCTCCGACAGGTTCGGCGCCCTGGAGCGGGAGAAAAACATTCTCGCGGATCTTCCCCGCGCCTACGGAAAGCCGCAGGAATTCCGTTTTTACAAGGGTACCGAAAATGATATCAGACCTGTCGCCAGCCAGGATCTCATCGCCGCAATACGGAAATGCCACCAGACCCTCTGGGGCGGCGGCCGCCTCTCTCCCCCCGCCGCATTCGGCGAACTGTGCAAACTTATTTTTGTAAAGATCAGCGATGAACGGAGACCGCGCAAAAAAGGAGAGCCCTATCAGTTCCAGATCAGGACGCACGAATCCTCCTCCAGGCTTGCGGAACGCATCAACGCCATTTATAACGAACAGAAACGAAAAGATCCGGAAGTTTTCACGGAATCCATAAAGGTGGACGATCGTGTGCTCCGCACAGTGGTCTCCCATCTGGAGGCTATCGATCTCATGAAAACAGATCTCGATGTCAAGGGCGTCGCCTTTGAGCAGTTTATGGACGGTTTTTTCAAGGGTGATTTCGGCCAGTATTTTACTCCCCGCCCCCTCATCGAATTCTGTATTAAAATGACAAATCCGGGGCATGACTGGGATGTGCTCGATCCCGCCTGCGGTTCCGGCGGTTTTCTTCTCCACGCTCTCGATCATATGCGCAGACAGGCGGACGAATATTTTGACAGAGCTGCTCAGCCTGTGGAACATTTTAACTACTGGCATGATTTTGCCGCAAAGCATCTCTACGGCATTGAGATAAACGACGAGATCGCCCGCGTCGCCAAAATGAACATGATCGTGCACGATGACGGACACACCAATATCATCAGCCATGACGCCCTGGAAAGCATGGATAAATTACAGGATCTCAACAGGAATTTTGCCGGAGACCGTTTTGATCTCATCCTCACCAATCCGCCTTTTGGCTCCACCGTAAATCTTGTCGAAAAACCATACCTTTCCTCCTACGAACTGGGAAACAGCGTGGACGCGAAAGGAAAGACAAAACAAAGAAAAAATCAGAGTTCCGAAGTTCTGTTTATCGAACGCATCTGGCAGTTTCTGAAACCCGGATCCGGCATTGCCGCCGTCATATTGCCCGACGGCATTCTGACAAACAGCTCGATGCAGTATGTCCGCGATTTTATCCTCGAAAAGTTTTGTCTGCTCGCGGTCATCTCTCTGCCTCTCTGCGCCTTTGCGCACTTCGGAGCCGGTGTAAAAGCATCCATACTGTTCCTCAGAAAACGGGGGGATGGCGAAACGCCCGATGAAAGCGAACCGATCTTTATGGCTTCCCCAGAACAGATCGGCTACGACGCGACCGGCAGAAAGACCGAATCCCAGCTGGATGACGTTGTCCGGAAATATAAGGAATTTCTCAGGGATCCTGCGCCTTTTTTTACGTGACCCCCGGCACGAAAAGCCTTTGTGCCTTTGCCGTGAAACGGGGGGATCTAAAAAAGCGCATCGACGTCCACTATAACCTGCCCGAATATACTCTGCTCGAAAAACAGCTGCGCAGCAAATTTGCCGACCGCCTGAAACCTCTCGGCGAAATTGCCGATGTTATCTGCGGCCCCTTCGGGAGCGCCATAAAAAACACCGACTACCGGGAGTCAGGCATACCTCTCGTGCGTATAACCAATATATCCAAAGACGGTTATATGAATTATGACGATCTGATCTTTCTATCCGAGGAGCTGGGAGAACGGCTTTGCCGCACGCAGGTGACCGAAGGGGATATCGTTATATCGCAGCGCGGTTCACTGGGACAGTGCGCGGTCGTCGACAGCAGATATCCCAAAATGAATATCTCCGCCAACATTATCGCTGTCAAAAACATACGCGAATCCTCCGCATCTTTCATCCACGATTATCTTCTCTCTGTTGTCGGTCAGGCACTGCTCGCAAGAAATGCCAGCGGCCAGGTTCAGCAGAAAATAACCACACAGGATATCGCGGATGTGCCGATCCCGCTCGGCTGCGACGAGGAACATCTCTCCGGCCTGGTCCGGAGCGCATATTCTTCCTATTCACAAAAGATCGCGCAGACGGATTCCCTGCTGCGCGGGATGAGCGGTTATATCCATGAAGTCCTCGATCTCAATGAGGTGGAAGATAAAACAACAATCTTTTTCGCGGCACCCCGGGAAAATGTTCTACACAAAAGGATGGACCCGGAATACCACAGACCGTTCTACGCCCACAGGATCCGTGAAATAGAGAAAGCGCCCCACGATACCCTGGGAAATATCGTGGAATTCTCCAACGAGACCTGGAATCAGAAGGATTATTTTGCCTCAGAGTTTCCCTATATTGAAATCTCCGGGGTCCGGCTCAGAGAAAATGTATATGAGACTGTGGCCACCCCTCTGGAGGAAGTTCCCAGCCGGGCGAAAATGATCGTGCGCCGCGGCGATATTATCGTTTCCACCACCCGGCCGCACCGCGGAGCCATAGCGACCATAACCTGCCCTGACAGCGAAATCGAGATCGCCTCGACCGGATTTTGTGTACTGCGCCGTTTAAAGCGGGGGGACGTGTCAAAAGAATATCTGCAGTGGATCCTGTTGGACGATTATGTCCTGCTGCAGATGCTCCGGGGGAGCAGCGGCGGCAATTATCCGTCGATCACCGGCGATGAATTAAAAAAGATCGTCATTCCTATCCCGGATCCAGCCCTTCAAAAGAAAATCTGCGAAGAGGCGGCCAGAAGAAAAGATGCCGTAAAAGCGCTGCGCGGCGAGGCGGCGCGGGAATGGCAGGCGGCAAAAACACAGTTTGAAAAAGATCTGTTTGGAGGACAAAAGAAATGATCAAATTGAGCGGAATCCTACAATACTCTATGGGCGGTTTTCTCTGCCTTCGCGGTTTTGCATCCTTTAAACTTCTGAGCGCCGTATCCGAGCCAAACCCCGAGGTTCAGCGCGAACTCATCGAGACGCACAGGGGGGAGATGGCGGACTTTCTGAACGCCGGGGAATACCGTTTCTTTCCGGAAGTTATCCTGTCGCTC
The DNA here is from genome assembly GCA_947643595.1 of uncultured bacterium. Lineage (GTDB taxonomy): Bacteria > Bacillota > Clostridia > Lachnospirales > Lachnospiraceae > 1XD8-76. Next base: position 36,586 of record CANRWP010000022.1, read on the forward strand.
CATCTGACGGACGGCACAAAAGATTTTGAAATTCTTGAGAGTTTTCACGCCAGCCTGTCCGCAGGACAGACCTGGAACAAAAATGTCGGAAATATTCATTTCAGCACCTCACAGAATGTCACGAAGAATACCACCAATACCTACGATCCGCTGCCGCGTTTGGAGAGGATGAATCTGACGCACATCCGGTTTGACGAAAAAACAAACCGTCTGACGCGGATCGACGGAAATCATCGTCTGAGCGTGGCCGATGAGATAGCCGACGATTTTTCTGTTCCGTACTGCCTCCTGCTTTTTCGGACCCCCACCGAGAACGAGCAGTATGCAAGGGCGATCTTCCACAATATCAACGCCAAGCAGATCCCCCTGAAACTGGAGGAAAATCTCAGAGTGATACTGGGCAGCCCCGCTGTATTTTCCGATGACAAACTGAAATCCGATCCCTCCTTCGGCTGGGAATATTATCTGGCCAGAAAGACTCTTGAGAGGGTCGATCTCACCTACTTTCCGGCGATCATCGCCTACATCGGCAACGAGAAGAACACTTTCTTCGTCGAGCTGTACAAATGGCTTCTTAGAAACAATGAGCTGCAGGCGGAGGACGCCTCGGTCGATATCATCCGCACACAGCTCGTCGACATCGAGAGCGCCCTGGTCGATTCAGGCACTTTCGCTTCCTCCGCCAACATCGCCATCATAGGCGCCATGGCCTATTACAAACTTACCGACCCCTTCAAATACCGCGGTTTTTTAAAGTGGGTAAAGAAAAACCATATCGGGAACGTGAGCCAGCTGCACATGGACGACGTGATAAAACTTTATGACGAAATTTATGAGCACATCCCCAAAAAAGCTTTCCTCGCCAGATGGTATCCAGCCCAGACAGATCCCGAATATACCAGATCCCTACACCGGGTGAACGCCATCAAAAAAGTCGCCCGGGAACTGAACCTGGAATTGACCGACCTTGGAACACAGACAGCCGAAGCCTTCGACATCCGCGAGGTAATGTATCACGATATCAGGGACTGCGATATCTTTATCGCCGATCTGACAGGAGCCAGACCCAACGTCATGGTGGAGGTCGGCTACGCCCTGCGATATGTCGATACGGGCCGCATGGTCTTCTATTTTCAGGAGACGGATTCCGCGAAAAAAGTCCCCTTTGATGTGAATCATTTTTCGTATGACAAGATCAGCGATTCCGCGGAAATCGAATCGAAGACAAAGGCCCGCATCGAGGCGATCCTTGCAAAAGCGTACAATGGAGCGGTGTGATCCTCACACCTCCTCCCTCAGCGCGCGGATCATGCGGTCGCAGGCTTCCCTGACATTCTCCCGGGAGGTGGCAATATTCATGCGCGCAAAAGCGTCATAGCCCTCTCCCCGGAACCAGGAGCCGTAATCCATGGCGATCCTGCACTTCTTTTGAAGAAATTCTTTGATCTCCCGCTTTCCGTCAAAAAAGGAACTGAAATCCAGCCACATCAGATAGGTCCCCTCCAGATCGCTGATCTTCACCTCCGGACACTCCTCCTCAAACCGCCGCTTTATATACTCATAATTTCCGAAAATGACCTCCGTCACCTCCCGCAGCCAGGCCTCCCCGCCCTGCAGCGCCGCCGCCGTCGCGATATACCCGAATGCGTTTGCATTCCCCACAGACATACGCTCCTGAAACGCCTGAAACTTTTCCCTGTTCCCCTTATCCGGAATGATGACAAAAGAATTCTGGACAGCAGCTATGTTAAACGTTTTGCTTGCCGCCGCCATCGTGATCAGCATATCGTCATAGTCTCCCACTGTCGCCGCCGTCACTTTCTTTCTCCCCAGCATGGGGTTGATAATATCCTGATGGATCTCATCGGAGATCACCATCACATGATATTTTCTGCACAATTCCAGCAGCTTTCTCAATTCCTCCTCCGTCCACACTCTTCCCACCGGGTTGTGCGGATTGCACAGAATATAGAGTTTTACATTCTTGCCGACGATATCTTCCTCCATCCTCTCATAATCCATCTCATAGGATGTCTGCGCTTTTTTCAGCTCACATCTCACCAGTTCTCTCTCCTCGCAGTGATCCACCGCATTCATGAACGGATAGTAGACCGGCGTGGAGACCATCACGCCGTCCCCCGGCTTCGTAAACACTCTGACCGCCCAGTAGATAGCCGGCACCACCCCGGGCGTGACGCAGATCCACTCCGACTTTATCTCATAATTATGGTGTTCCCTCTCCCATCGCACGACCGCCTCAAAATAGGACAGGGGCGGCTTAAAATACCCGAGCGGAGCGTTTATATACTTTCTTAACGCCTCCGTCACGCAGACCGGGCAGGCAAAATCCATATCGGCCACCCACATGGACAAAAGCCCGTCCTCCCCAAACTGGTTTTCCAATCCGTCCCATTTGATACAGTTTGTGTTCTTTCTGTCTATATATTTCATCGCTTTTTCTCCCCCTCAGCAGTTATACCCAGATTATAACCCCATCGGTTCGATATTGTCCATTTATTTAGCAGTACCCGAATGCGGCAAAAGCTCTCCTGTGCTAATACATGCCCTCCGCCGCATATATTGTAAGGACTTACCTCTCAGGAGTTCTTATGCGTATCCAATCCAAAATCCGTAACTTTTCCGTCCGCAAAAGCGCCGGCAGAAAACTGTTTCTGGCAGCATCTGTCGGCTGCCTGCTCTTTCTCACCGGTTTTTTATCCGTTTTTCTCCCCCGCAGCATGCCTGCCCTTTTTGCCGACGCCTCGTACAACAGGCTTTGCCGGGAGATCTTCCGCAGCGAATTGTCCGGCAATACGCTGACGCTCCACTACACGCTGAAAAATCCGGCGGACTACGGCATCTATGAGGCCGAAGCCCGCCTTCCCGTATATTCCCCCGAAAGCCAGGCCCTCTCCCAGGCGGCCCTCACCGACTGGCTGGAAGAGCTCTCCGCTGTCGATCCGAAAAATCTCTCCCCGGAAAATCAGTACAGTTACACCCTGCTGACCCGCTATCTGACTCTGCAGCAGTCTCTCTCCGCCTTTACCTGCTACGAGGAGCCGCTGTCCCCGGGAAGCGGCATGCAGCAGACTCTCCCGGTTCTCTTCTCCGAATACCGGTTCCAGCGGCGGAAGGATATCGACAACTATCTCTCCCTGCTCTCCCAGACAGACAGCTATTTTCAGGGACTTCTCTCCTACGAGCGGGAAAAAGCTGACGCGGGGCTCTTTATGTCCGCGGAAAGTCTGGATGCGCTGGTTCAAGGGTGCGAGACCTTTCTTACGGAAGATGCCATAGACAGCGGTTCTCACTTTCTTGTGGAATCCTTCACCACACGCCTGACAGAATTCCGGGACGCCTATCCCGAGCTGTTAAGCGATGACGCCTTCGACTATTATTATCAGGAAAATATACGAATCTTAAAGGAAGATATGATGCCCGCCTACCGGGAACTGGCAAAAGAAATGACATTGTTGTCAGAAACAGCCCGTCAAAAAGGCGGTTTATCGGACAGCGGCGGCGCTTCCGAAAAACAGCGTTATTACACCCTGCTGATTCGGAAATCCACCGGCTCGGATCGTTCTGTGGAGGAGATTCAGGAAATGCTCTATGCACAGTTTGACTCCCTTCGCCGGGAACTTTTACAGTTGAAAAAACAGGGCTCCTCCGCAGCCGCAAGACATACCCACCCTCTCTCCGCGGAAGATATCCTCGCCTTCCTGCAGCAGGATATGAGGGAAGATTATCCTCCCCTCCTCTCCGGCTCCGAGGTGCAGGGCAGCGGCCTGTTAAAGAAACAGCTCCCTGCCGTCACCTGCGACATCAAATATATCTCTAAGAGCCTGTCCGCATCCAGCGCACCGGCTTTCTACCTGACGCCGCAGATGGACTCCTTTCACAAAAATGTGATTTACATCAATCCGGATTCCTCCCTGGAGGGCACCGCCCTCTTTACCACGCTTGCCCATGAGGCCTTTCCGGGACATCTCTACCAGACTGTCTACGCCAGGGAGAGCGGCATCGCCGACCGGAAAAATCCCCTGCGCGGCATTCTCGACTATCCGGGCTACGCCGAAGGCTGGGCGCTCTACGCGGAGCTGGCCTCCTACGACTACGCCGCAAACTACTATGCCGCAGATACGGAAATACTGAAAACCTCCAGGTCCCTGGAACTTTGCCTCTGCTCCCTTTTGGACCTTCATATCCATTATTACGGCTTTAACCTCTCTCAGACGCAGGCGCTTCTCTCCATGTTCGGCATTCCCGAGGAGTCAGCGCAGAACATTTATACTTACATTGAACAGGAACCCGCCAGTTACCTGAAATACTATCTCAGCTACCTTGAGATCCTGTCCTTAAAGGAGGAGGCCGCCGATCTGTGGGGTGAGAATTATTCTGATTACCGTTTTCATCAGTTTTATCTGGATGCCGGTCCCTCGGATTTTGTGTCACTTCGCGAGCGGCTTCACCGGGACAAATGACAAATTACTGCAAGAACATCGCCATCACCACACTCACCGCGACCCCCACTCCTGTGGCCAACAGGGCTCCGGGCAGCGTCCACCTCGTCTTTTTCACCCTGGCCGCCATGTAGTAGACGCTCATTGTGTAAAAGCAGGTCTCCGTACAGCTCATCATGATCGATGTCAAAAGCCCTGTGCGGGAATCCGGTCCGTACTGCTCAAAGATATCCAGAACCAGCCCCGTGGCGGCAGAGGAGGAAAACATCTTGATAAACAGAAGCGGCACAAACTCCGCGCCGATCCCAAACTTTTCCGTCAGGCCGCCAAACAGCTCGGAGAGCAGCGCCAAAAAACCGGAAGCCCGCAGCACCCCCACCGCCACCATCAGCCCCACCAGCGTCGGCAGCACGGTCACAACCGTTTTCAGCCCGTCCAAAGCCCCTTTCACAAAGGCGTCATACACATCCGTCCTGTTCAGAACGCCGTTCAGGACGATGTAAAAGATGAGCGCCGGAATAATGATTACCGAGAGCCGCATCAACATCCGCGTTTCCTCCCATACCTCATTTTAATATAAACAATCCCGGCTAACGTCGAGCAGCAGGTGGCAAGGATCGCCGGAAGGATGATGCCGGAAGGATTCCCGGAACCGTATTTTGTGCGGTAGACGATCATATTGACCGGGATCAGCTGCAGAGAAGAAATATTCAGGATCAAAAAACCGCACATGGCGTCACTGGCAGCTCTCACATCCTTTTTCTCCCCACCCCCCTTTTTGTATCCCGGTGTCCCTCTGTCCTCCTCCAGTTTTGCCAATTCCTCCATCGCCTTCAGCCCGGCAGGCGTACAGGCCCAGCCTAATCCCAGAATATTGGCCACAAGATTTGTGGCGATAAAGCCTCTGGCCGGATGTCCCTCCGGCACGTCCGGAAACAGAAAGCTGATAAAGGGCTGCAGTTTTTTGCTAAACTGGTCGATCAGCCCCGCCTGTCCGGCGATCTCCATCAAGCCCACCCAGAGCGCCATCGCCCCCGCCATCGTGATGCACAGCGTCACCGCGGACTCCGCGTACTCCAGGCAGGCGTTGCTCACCGCCTCCATATTCCCGGTAAACAGTGCATAGAGAATTCCGACCAACAGCATGCCCGCCCAAATATAGTTCAGCATATGCCTCCCCCTCTCAAAGTCTTGTCTCTATATCTTTATGCGCCTGTCCGGGAAAAATGCCATTACTTTCATAAAGCTTCGCCCACTTTAAATTACCTTTAGCACCATTTTTTTTATTATAGAGTGTCAGCATGGCCTCTGCATATCCTATAGAACCGGCTTTGCGTTCTCTGGCTATACGGCTGATTTCCCTTGCCGAAAAACGCCCCACCTTTTCCGCAAACATATCATCTTTCAGGCTGTCTCCATAACTGATGATCAGGCGTGCAATACCACGAAGAATATTACTTGTCAGCGAATCCACATCTCCTTCCCAGGTAATAATGCAGAGACGCAGACTACGCTGCAAAACATCATATCCATATTTACGATATATATCTTCCAATGTTGCAACACAACAGATACATCCCGGTTTACTGTTCCCGCAAATACGCAAATCATAAGATTCTACTAATGCCTTGATAATCAGCTGTTCATCGTTCCCCGCTTCAATATTTGCCGCAAAAATTTCATATGGGAGAAGTTTTTTGACGAATCTCTGCTGATTCGCAAATATACCCGCCTCCTGTTCATACTCTAATTCATCATAAACCATGCACCATACCGGAGTATCCCGGGAGCCCGAAACAAGCGCCACGATTTCAATCGTGTGCTGTCCATTGAACACATAATTTATTCCTTGACGACGGCTGACTTTTACCGGATTTATTTGACAAAGGTCAAAATGTTCTGCAGCTTTACGAATATGATCCTCCGAAAGATGCCGCTGGTAATCCTGATTCGAAACCAGGTTTTTAATCGGAATCTGCTCAAAATGAACTTTGGGCACATAAGGGTTTGTTTTCATATCAACGAGCCTCCTTCAGGGAATGAAGCATGATCTGTGCTGCCTTTTGCAATTGATATAATTCCTGTTCCAACTGATTCCTCCCTTTTTCCGTCAACAATGGAAATTTTGCCGAATAACGCGTTCGGTCAATCGTGTTGATCCAGGATGGAATCGTCAATGCAAGACTGTTGATTTCAGCATCCGGATCAAAAGCCGGCATGTCCTTAATAGTCATGTTCTTTTTTTTCTCCACAGGTGCAGACTTTTTTATATTTATACTTTTTCTTGATGTTGCCAGCAGTTTTATCACTTCGTCCTCTGCTTTTCCATAACACGCCATAACATCTTCCATTGTTTTTTTCATTTTTCCCGCAAGAATTCTGTCTGCCGTTTCTGATTTTATGGACGCAATATAATCGATAGCCTGAGCATATGTTGAATACCTCACAATAGAGCAACGGTTCAGATGGTATTCTTCCGCAAGGCGCTCTCTTGTCCTGCCTGCACTGCTTTCATAAAGATTCTTACCCTTTGAAAGTTCCCTCCTGATACGTTCTTTAAAGCGATCCGTACCAGCAGCACTATGTGCTCCGATTATTATGTCGGCATTGTAACGCTTTCCTATCAAATATCGATATTGATTCTCTGGCAAATACCGAGTGCGAAGCTCTTCTCGACAGGTAGTTGATATAACTTCCTCCCTAACACGAAAATTGATATTTTTTACTTCAAACCTAATATTATGCGCCATACAAATGTTATATTGTTCAAACCCCTGAACAATGTAGCCATACCAGATTATGATTGGTTGATTGCATCCCTCCTGCAAAATTTTTTGCTCTAATACATCATATTCCTTCTGAGTATAAGGAAATATCAAACGGCGAAACTCCGAATCTATTTTCAACACACATCTTTCTTCTGTCATATTGCTGTTTCCCTCCCTATTTCTTCCGCAGAAGACATGTCAAACTGAATTAACAATCCATCTGAAGCACACACTCCATACAGTCGATATTTTCCATTCATTTTCCAATCTGGACAAATATTACTAAGTTGGCGAATCAAAACCTTACTGTACAATTCGCAGGATTTACGCCCTGCTATTCTATCCCAGCGAATCGCATTTGCTGTTTCCCCTTTCCGGCTTGGCAGAATAGCAATTGTAAGCTGCTGCGGATTCACCAGAAGTTGAATATACTCAGGATCTCCCAAAAGATGAAGCGTATTTCTGTGAATTCGAATTCTGTTATTTTTACTGTCGATAACGATCAGTGGTGTATTCATACAATTATTTTTCATCTGACTTTATCCCTTTCCCGCAATTATACATATCTTTGATTCCAAATACTGTATAACCGTCAAAAATATTAATCTGCAACTGCTTACGATGTTCTTCTACCGGCAGTCCAAACTGATTTTGCCATTCTGACGGGAATATCGGTGTACGGCCATTTTTGCCTTTTCCTCCTTCCTCCCGAAAACGCTGATATACTTCGGTTGCTTTCAGGTCAAAAATATAAAGCTGTTCACCGTTTGCAGAAATCATCTTTCCCAACAGCTTATAACGATAATTTGGATTCCACTGCATCATTTCTGCTAATTTTGCATAAAATATCCGGCATGTGATTTGTTTCGGTCTGCGTTTGGTCGTATTGCTGCACCACCGGAAAGAGTCTTTTTCATCCTCGCGGCAAGGTCTCACTACCAGCTTTTTTGTTTGCTGATTTATCAGTATCTGAATATACTCCACTGTCGGCATTCGGTTCAGACATGCTGTATTTACATAAACTTTGCTATCATTAAAAGTAATAGACGGTTCAAACGTATGCGCAAAAAATTCACCACGTACAACCTGATAACCATCATAGCTGAAGTTTTCTTCCCGCATCATTTTCTCTGCTATTTCCATAAATCAATCCTCCCCTTGTATTTCCTCCAGAATCTGCCTGAGATTTTTCTCAATATGCTCTTTCGAGTGCGGCTGAGGTTCATTGCCATAATAAGGATTTCCTTTGATTGCTATATTCCACAAAGCGTTGCTTTCTGTATCAGCATTGAGTAAAGTCTGCGTATGCTGATAAAACTCATTTCCAAAACTTTTCGCCCAATGCAACGGATAAGCAACTATTTTCCCCTGATAACCCGACATATTTACAGGTGTAAATTCCATTTCGGAAAGATTATTCTCCCTGCAAAATCTCCGTATTTTTTCTGCAGGTATAAGAACCTCCGTTTCATACAAATTAAACAGCAAAACCGTCTCATTGTTTTTCTGATACCGCGCCCCTGTAATTCGATAGCGATATTCTGTATTCCATCCGAACAATTCAAACAACATTGGTAAAAATGCCGCTCCGGTAATCATTTGAGGCTGACACTTTTTATTTCCCGCTGTTGCCCACTTAACAGATGTTCTGGTTTCTTTTTTGCTTGGGCGGACTGCCAGTTGATGCCGGCCGGGATGAATCAATAGCTCCACATATAGTGTTCTCCCCAGTTTTTGCAGAGCATCTATCCCAAATCTTATACCCTCAGCGGAAATTGATACATTGATTTTTGATCCGGAATCAAAAAATTCGGTACGGGCAATCTCATACCCACGAAAATCCGGAGCTCCATTTTGGGGGCCAACTGTAACATTTGCATCCTGCTTACTGTCATTACTTTCTATTTCTTCCGATGCTTTTCTATAATCTTCCGCCTTAAAGGATGCCCACCTTGGATTGATAATAACAAAACCATTTAATACTCCATCCGGAATTACATATAACTCCGGCATACCGCTTCCACCGTACTTTGCATTGCTCATTTTTCTTTGTACCGCAACAAAGTCCTTTGGTGAAATAATTGCTTCATGGTGATCGGTTTGCCTGTATTGATTGCGGTCACCACAATTTTTGCGTACCCTATGATCAAGATAACTTGGAGTAAATGTTTTGCGTGCCAGCACTTCTCCACAATGTCTTTCATTCTGTAAAATCCCTGACACAGAACTGCTGCTCCATACTGTATTTCCTTTTTTTGTGGGACGTTTGAGCTCTGTTAACTGATCTGCAATCTGTTTAGTTGAATATCCATATAGATACATAAAAAAAATCAGGCGAACTGTTTTCGCTTCTTCTTCATTAATAATTAAGTTTCCGTCTTCATCCTGGTCATATCCCAGCAATGGCGGAGTCATAAAAATTCCATGGGAAAAGCGCATTTCATAAGATGCATTCATACTGGAACTTTTCACATGAGATTCTTCCTGTGCCATCGCCGCAAGAAAAGACAAACTCATTTCGGATTGCGGGTTTAGAGTAAAAATGTGTTCATTTTCAAATAATACACCTACAGAAGGGATCTGCTGCTTCAGTTTGTTTACGATTCCAATACAGTCCACAATATTACGCGCAAAGCGTGAAACACTTTTGGTTATGATCATATCAATCTTACCGGCCATACAGTCATTGATCATCTGATTAAAAGAAGTTCTATGCCTCAATGAAGTTCCACTGATACCTTCATCTGCATAAATCTGAACCAGCTCCCAGTTCGAATAATGGCTTATATAATCCTCATAATAATTTTTTTGTAATTCATAGGAGGATGTCTGCCGCGGGTCATCCGTAGAGACGCGGGCATAAACTGCTACTCTTTTATGCACATTATCATCATACAAATTTTCTGTCGGTTTTGCCGGAATTACTTCCAACAATTCAGGTTCAATCCCTTGATAGCGTGACCTTATCCGAAGCTTCTGTAAATCAGCATTGGAAATGCTTATTTCTTTCATAAAAATCTCCATTCCGCCGCCTTTGGCTGGCGGCACAAATAGCAATGAAAGTATTTCAACTCTCCACGTTGTGCCGTAAAATATCTTGTAAGAAGCTATACTACAAAGCACGGGAGGAGGAGTTGTAAAAACCTTCTCGTTTTAGACAGCATAAAAATCAGTGTAAGTTCTGCCTTTTCAAGCACAAATAAGTGGTTCTCCGAGTCCGTACACTAAGAATTGTTTAAGCGCCTTAGTTTAATTGTGTGGCAGTTCAGTCAATGGCTTCTTATCTTTTACGAAAGGAGTCAGACTCATGAGAGTTACTTATCAAACCTGTTGTGGTGTCGATGTCCACAAATCTTTTCTCGTCGCCACAATCATCAAAACAACTGGCGGGATTGAACCTTCTTATCAAAAGAAACGATTTTCCACCTTTAACAATTCTATTCTTCTTTTCAAGCAGTGGCTGTTGGATAACAACTGCCATGATGTCTGTATGGAATCCACTGGCAAATACTGGGGCCCTGTCTTTAACCTTCTGGAAGACGAAATCAATGTCACCATTGCTAATCCCAAATGGGTCGAAGCTGTAAAGGGCAACAAAGATGATGAAAAAGATTCCTAATGGATTGGGGATTTATTCCGTCTGGGACTTGTGAAAGGCAGCTACATTCCCAGCAGGCCAATCCGCATTTTAAGGGAATATACAAGATACCGTTATAAGCTTATTTCCTGCCGCTCCAGTGAAAAAAACAGATATCAGAATGCGCTTACTGTCTGTAATGTAGCTTTAGATTCTGTAGTTTCCGATATCTTTGGGAAGTCATCCACAGCCATTATCGACTATCTGCTTCAACAATCAGGTACGTCCATCAACCACAAAGAAATCGCATCCAAACTTCTAAGGAGCCTCAAATCCAAAGAAGATGCTGTTATTGAATCCATCGAAGGATATCAGATGACTGATGCCCAAAAATACCGTATGCGCCTCGTCCGCGCACATATGGATTATATCACAGCTGAGATCAATGATGTTGACTCTATGATAGAAAATCTGATTTCTTCTGATCCTGATTATGAAAATGCCGTCCAGTTACTCTGTACCATTCCGGGTGTCAAACATGATAGTGCAGTCACTGTCATCTCCGAAATCGGTATTGATATGTCTCAGTTCTGCACATCAAAACGCTTATGCTGCTGGGCCGGCCTTACGCCGTGCAGCAATGAATCTGCCGGTAAGAAGAAGTCTGTCAGGATCACACGTGCCGGAGTTTACCTCAAACCTGCATTGGTACAGTGTGCCCATGCAGCCGTGAAATCTGACAAGTCTCCCTACTACAAGAAAAAATACCAAGCACTTGTTAAGCGTCGTGGCAAGAAAAGAGCCATTATTGCAATTGCCCGTATGATTCTCACCGCCATTTACCAGATGCTGTCTACAGGCGAGATATGGAATCCGAGCGACATATACAAAATCGATATGCCGCAAGCCCTTGCTGAGAAGCAAAAGGTTAAGGCCATCAAACAGGCTAAAAAACTTTTGCTGCGAGAAGGAATTATTTCCGAATCGCAATTAGTTTCCTGATTTTTATCCAAACATATATTCTTTTGCAAAGCTACCCTATGATAGCTTGTTTAAGTGTGCCATTTATCGGCTGTCCTCTACTTTCTTTCACACTAATCCCCTGCATAAAAAATCTTTCATTTCTATTCACAAAATTTCTAAATGAAATGCCTGTGATAATTTTATAAAATACCACTTGACAATTCCATGTACTGGCGGTCAAGAAAATTGACCTGGAGGCCAAATAAAATTCACAGGAGAGTTTCAAATGAACATTGATTACAATGCTATTGGTCTGCGCATCAGAAAATTACGCTGCCAAAAATTATGGACACAGGAAAAACTGGCAGAAAAAGCCGATATCGCACCAGACTATCTCTGCCGTATCGAATTAGGGAAAAAACGTCCCAGTCTGAGATCAATTTTGCTGATTGCCGAAGCTCTGGATACTACAGTTGATGATCTGCTGATTGATGTGCAAAAAAAGAATATACACTCTGTAGAGAGTGAAGCGAACTTTTTATTCGCTGGATGCACGGAAAAACAAAAACTCTTTGTCATGGCAATATGCCAAAATATAAAAGAGGAAATGATAAAATATGACAAAATAAAATAGCCACTAAACCTGCCAAATACCATCTCCTTCTATACCATATATATTATTAAATTGCCGCCTGTGCCGCTGTTATACTTTGATGACTTTTACCCCTCTTTACCCCATTTACCCCACCCAATTCGACATTCGACAAACGGGATTCGACAAATTGCGCTCTTACCGACAAAATCCATATTTCTCAGTACGACGCAATTGCATCAGAGCAGTCTTAAAAGCTGTACCAACTCATGCGACTCGTCCGTATCTGATGCAGTCTGCCTGGTATCGAACTGCGAAAAGCGGTTGTCACGGTAAAATGATAACAGCTTTTCCTCATTTTCTGCCTCTAAGAAGGTCACTACGCCTC
>CANRWP010000023.1 GCA_947643595.1 uncultured bacterium
TATGTCCCATTAAACGGACTTAAAGGTATACCGACCCAGTTACTGACTAACACCAATCAAATAGATGTCTTTTCTGTGGTATTTCTGTTAAACAGATATGATATGAATATTGAAGAGCTATTATTACAGAGAAAGCTGGAAAAAATAACAGGAAAATACTTATTTGTGGAAATGACGGCAGGAGAGCCGCTTTCCCCGGATACATTAGTAAAGAAAACGTCATTCCGTTATTATAAAAAGCTGCATCAGGAAGTATACAAAGGAAAAATGAGAGAAATTGGGGTCTTTGTAAAATGAAAGATGCTATGTTTATTGTTGATAAAAGTAAAAAATATATTATTTATGGTGCCGGCGGCGACGGAATCAAGATGGCAGGAATTTTGAAAGATGCAGGGGTTTTTGTATGGGGGTATATTGATGCCAGAGCGGAGAGTATTGGCAAAGTTAAAGGTTTTTCGGTATATACACTTCAAAAAGCCTCTGAGGAAATTACTGATAAAAACAAGTTTATTATAATTGTCACCATAAAAAACTTGTTTGAACATTCCCAAATCGTCAGAAGACTTGTGGAAGAAGGGTTCGACCAGTGCATTTATAAACCTGTCGAAACGTTAAGAGGAGTGGGAAATATCGTACAGAACGAAATAGGAGAAGTTTATGATGAGCTTATAATACGGAAAAGGTTGTTGGCAGGTAAAATGTTAGGTAAATCCGGAAAAGGGCTGAATCTTGTGTGCAGAAATAAATTAATTATTGAGACACGTGATGAAAGTGTTTTAGTGTGGCTTCCCGAGGAACTGATTTATAATTATAATGATTTTCAGGATGCTTATGGCCGTATATCCATGTCCGCTTTTTTCCCTCTGGTGGAGCTGTATCAGCTATTTATGGGGCAATATAAATCCGAGGAGGAGGTAAATGGGGTCATAGATAATTTTATCTGTTATTCCATGGAATGGGTAAAGAAAAATGGGATAGAGTATAACGAAGGATTGAAATTAAGTCTGATTCGTTCCCGATATAATGTTTTTGTCGAGATGCAGAGAATGATGGAAACAGACAGAGATTTTTTTGTCAGAAATGCGCCGACGGTATGCAGAGGAAATAATGGCGCGTTTTATATGTCTTCTAGTGGGAGAAATAGAGTGGCATTTCTTATTGCACATGGTTATCATTTTGTGCCGGTTAATATGTCGATGAAAGATTATCAGTCATGGATAAATGAGAAAATTTATCAGGGTATTATAATGTATTTGGAAAAAAAGGAAATAGATATATTGGAAATACCGATACCTCATCCGTATCTTGCGGATGTATCTGCAAGATATACGGAGTATATTCACGTGTTTTGTACAAAAGTAATAAATATTGTGCTAAAACAGTTATACAAAAAAAATCGAAAATATGATGGCAGCATTTGTTTTATAGATAAGGGAGGATATAAAAAGAGTTTAGAAAAGGAACAGATTGGATGTGCGCTGTTGGATGCGGGGTGCATGCGGAGATATCTGGCAATGAACGGATTTTCGGCAAGTTCTGTGGAAGGCTCAAATGTGGAATCTTTTACGGATATGGAAAAAATGTTGGACATTCTTTTGGAAGAAGGCAATACAGAAGAACAGACGGATAAAGAGTATACGATGTTGATTATGGATTCCAGGATAGGACATCGCTTAAAGCCGGATGTATTTAGAGAAGCGGCACAAATCTTTTTAATTAATTGGAGAGAGGAAGAAGACTATTTGCAGAATTGTCTGGAATTAGGATTTACAATTTGCGAAAAATTGTTTCTCACAGTTTGGGATTGCAGGCAGGTTGAAGGCTATTGGCTGAAAAGATAGATGAAAGGGAGAGGACATTGAAGAAAGGGTATGTATTCGGGGCCGGCGGAGTCGGGGTGAAGGCAAAGGAAGTAATAGAAAAGGAAAAAAATACAATTATTGGTTTTCTGGATAATGATAGTTTGAAGTGGGGGGGCAGTTTAGATAATTGCCCAATATGTGATCCTAAGATTGTTGCAGAAGTTCAGTATGATTTTATAGCAATAGGTGTTTATAAGGCAGTTGATGCAATAAAGAAACAATTGCAGGAGATGGGGGTGCCTGAAAGTAAAATAATTGTTCCGGTAAAACCAGTAAAGATATATCCGAATCCAATGTGTTTTTTCCCGAAGCAGTTAGAGTTGCTTGACCCTTTTGAGTATGTTTCAGAAACGACAAAAGAATATGAAAAAAAAGGAGTTTTGATTGAGGATAAAGAGCTTTTGGACCGGCTGGAAAGCTTGAAAAGTGTATTGAAGGAAAATCGAATTCCGAGAGAAAAAGTGTGCGTTGTGGGGGGAGCTGTATTGCAGGTGCACGGTTTGCGTAAATCAAAAAAATTCGATGATATTGATATTATTATGACAAGTGATCTGCGTAAGATATATGGGACTGGGCTGGTGATTATTTCTGAGACTGCTGAAATGCATCCACAAAATGAGTATACAATATCTGATGATGAAATAATAGAAAATTATCAGTATCATTTCCAGTTTAATGACTTAAAATTTGCCTGCTTAGAAGTGTTGGAGTAAAATGTAAGTTTTAGAAACAGGATTATTTCTGAAAAAAGTGATTAGGAGAACCGAGGAATGATTTATATTAGAACAAGTGCTTATAATGCGGAAAAGACATTGGAGCGTACCATAAAAAGCGTATTAGGGCAAACATATGGAAATTTTAAATACTATTTGATGGATCATGGTTCCAGTGATAAGACGGGAGAGATTGTTCGAAAATATGCAGAATCTGATAACAGGATAATCCCATTTTATAATAAGGTAAACAGGGAATATGATGAAAATCCGGATTTCTGGAATTTGCCTAAGAGGATTCCGCAAGGAGACTATTTCTGTATATTGGATGCAGATGACACATATGAGCCGGATTTTTTTGAGGAGATGCTGCATTTTATGGAAGAAAATGATTTGGAAATGGCAGCGTGCGGCACTGCTTTTGTGGATGGAAAAACCGGCAGTTTTTTATATGAACGTGTATTGCCTCAGGATGTCGTCATAAAAACCGCAGAAAGCTTGGAGGTTATGTTTCCCTATATTTACTGGAATTTCCGGCAGGGCTGGGGAAAGTTGTATTCTGCAAAGGCGGCCGGGGCACGCTTTGAGATTTGCCTTCCGGAGTGGTTTCCCACGTATGGCGGAGATACGATAAATGTGCTGGAAAGTGCAAAAGCTGTCGAAAGAATTGGAGTCAAAAGAAAAGTACTACATAATTATTCCATTTCGATAAAGTCTTATTCGTATCGATGGAATCCGAAACGAACAGGGGATGATATTCTACTGTATGAAAAAGGCAGAGAGTTTTTGATGAAAACCTGCGGAAGAATATCGGAGCGTAATCAAAAATATCTCTATTCAGTATATTTTAATGCGATAATGGATACTGTGGACGTGTTATTTGGCGCTCAGCTGGAGCTGGGAAGCAAACTGCGGACTTTAAGGGATATCATGGCTGAAAAAGTTACCCAAGAGATGTTTCGGGATGACTTGTCAGTGTTTGGAGAGACACAGGAAAAGAAAAATGAATTTTTACAGAGCCTGTTTTCCTGGATGGAGGGGCAGGAAACTGCCTACACACCAGAAAATATTTCGGAGTTGATGGCAGTTTATGAGCAGTTTAATGCTGATATTTCCAAGCTGGTGACGGACGAGGAACTACTCTGGTATATGTATAAAATACCACAGCTTATGTCAGCGGTTGCCGTATGTGATTATGACGGTGCGGCTAAGATAATGAGAAGATTTTTATCTGATGATGTTGAAGAGACATTTCCGGTTACCTTGGCTCAGACCCTGGCGGCTATATTGAATAATATGGAAGAATATGTGCAATATGAAAAAATTTTGATCAAGAATTTGATACGATGCGGAAGCTATGATCAGGCAGAGAAAGAACTGGAGGAATGGGAAGAAATTTTGCAGGATGATAAGGAATTCAAGAATTTCAGAAAAGAATTAGAGAGAGGTACAAATGCTTAACGGTTTTCTTTGGAAAATTTCCCCGGTCTGGCTTCATCTGAAATCCGTGCTTTTATTTCAAAAGACGAAACTGGAGAAATTTTTATTCGATGAAGTGGTGGAGGACAGAGAGACATATCAAGATATATTATACCGAAATGCAGCAGAGAAATACCGGGAATCCGGTTCGACGAAGTCTGGGTGAAAAAGCTCAGAAAATCACTTGCAAAACGCTCCTGCTCATAGTAGTATATAGATACATATCTGGGAAGTTCTGATATTTCTATTTTTCTTATCACATTCGTGAGATCAAAAGACTCCCTTATATGAAAAAAACAGCATAAGGGGGAAAAATATGGGCAAAGCAGATGTCTATGAGAGCGATTATCTGGAGAATGGGGAGATTTTCGCGGATCTTGTAAACGGAGTTCTGTATCAGGGCAGGCAGGTCGTAAAAGCGCATGAGCTGAGTGAGCAGGACGGAGAGTTGAGAAGTATATCAGGAGATAATGTCAAAAAGACGATCCGGGATAAGGTACGGCTGTGGAACGGCATGGTGCTTGCGGTTCTGGCAGTGGAAAATCAGACGAGGGTAGATTACCGAATGGTGACGCGGGCTATGCTGACGGAGAGCATGGCTTACGATAAGCAGTGGAAAAAGCTGAGAGAAAAAATGGAAGTGCAGAGAGAGAACGTGACATCGGATGAATTTCTTTCCGGCATGCGGAAAGAAGATAAGTTTATCCCGGTGATTACGATCGTCATCTATTATGGGAGAGAAAAACCGTGGGACGGTGCAAGGACGCTGTTTGAGCTGCTGGATATGAAAGGCAAAGAGAAACAGATCATGCCGTATATATCGGATTATCACTTGAACCTGTTTGACTTTCATGAGCATGATAATTTTGAACAGTTTCATTCGGAACTGAAACCATTTTTTGAGTTTTTGAGATATTCCGGCGAAAAGGAATTATTGAAAGAAAAAATGGAAGCGAACAGAGAACAGTACGAGGAGCTGAGCAGTCAGGCGAAAATCCTGCTGACGAAGCTGGCCAATATAAAAGAGATACCGGGTGTGGAAGCCGGGAGATTCGAGAGGGGAGAATTCAGTATGTGCAAAGCATTTGAGGATATGAAAGAAGAGGGAAAGATAGAGGGCAGATTAGAAGGGAGATTAGAGGGCAGAAGCGAGGGAAGGATAGAAGGAAGATTGGAAGGCAGAGCGGAAGAAATCGTAGAAAGCGGTTATGAGTTTCAGCTCTCGGAAGAAGAGATTTTAAAAAGGCTGCAGAATAAATTGGATGTATCGGAGAAGGAAGCGCAGAGATTTTTCGATATGTTCCGAAAGCCGGCAGTATAATAGGAATATGTGGAAAAGTATTTTGAAAAGATAAACAGGAGAGCAGAGAAATGTTTGAAAACAAGAGTGAACAGGAAGCGAGAAAAGAAATACTGGGGCAGGTAAGAGAGTACTGTAAAAAGTATCACGGAAAAAAGGAATACCGGACCGGGGACAGGATATCGTATGCGGGACGAATCTATGACGAAAAGGAAATGGAAAATCTGATGGATGCGTCTCTGGATTTCTGGCTGACCGCCGGAAAATATGCGGAGCAGTTTGAGAAAGGGCTCGCGGATTATCTGCAGGTGAGGCATTGCTATGCCGTGAATTCCGGTTCCTCCGCCAACCTTCTGGCGTTTATGGCGCTGACCTCTCCGCTTCTGGAAGAGAGGCAGGTTCTGCCGGGGGATGAGGTCATCACGGTGGCGGCTGGATTTCCCACGACAGTGACGCCGATATTGCAGTATGGAGCGGTGCCGGTATTTGTGGACGTGACGATCCCGCAGTATGATATAGACACCTCTATGCTGGAGGAGGCATTCAGCGATAAAACGAAAGCCGTGATGATCGCTCATACTTTGGGAAATCCGTTTGATCTGAAAGCGGTAAAAGAGTTTTGTGACAGACACGGGCTCTGGCTGATCGAGGACAACTGTGATGCGCTGGGCAGTAAGTACCGGATGAACGGGGAGTGGAAATTTACCGGGACCATAGGGGATATCGGGACATCCAGCTTTTATCCGCCGCATCATATGACGATGGGGGAAGGCGGAGCGGTGTACACGGATGATGCGCTGTTGGCCAGGATCCTGCGCTCCATGCGGGATTGGGGGAGAGACTGTATCTGTTCGCCCGGAAGAGACAATATGTGCGGGCATCGGTTCGACAGACAATATGGAGAACTTCCGCTCGGATATGACCATAAATATGTCTATTCCCATTTTGGCTATAACCTGAAAATTACGGATATGCAGGCGGCGGTGGGCTGCGCGCAGCTCGAGAAGCTGCCGGATTTTGTGCGGGCGAGGAAGGAAAATTTTGCATATCTTCACGAGCGCCTGGAGACCGCGCAGGATAAGCTGATTCTGCCGTGTGCGAATGAGGACTCGGATCCCAGCTGGTTTGGGTTTATGATAACCTGTAAAGAGGAGGGACTGAAAAATAAGGTGGTGCGGCATCTGGAGGAGAATGGCATACAGACCAGAATGCTGTTTGCGGGCAACCTGACAAAGCAGCCCTGCTTTGATCAGATGAGAAAGGCGGGAGAGGGCTATCGTATTGTCGGAAGTCTTTCCAACACGGATCTTATTATGGAGCATTCCTTTTGGATCGGGGTCTATCCTGGAATGAGCAGAGAGATGCTCGAAGATATGGCGGAGAGGATACTGGAGGCAGTGGTCTGAACGCGCCGCAGGCGAGAAAAGATAACCGGAGGAGATCATAAAAATGAACTTGAGCGGAGACTTTTATAAAGGAAAAAAGATATTGCTGACCGGCCATACCGGTTTTAAGGGAACCTGGATGTGCAGGGTGCTGCTTGAGATGGGAGCGGAGGTCACCGGATATGCGCTGGAGCCGCCGACAGTGCCCGGTCTGTTTGACCTGGTCGGCGCAGAACGCGATATCAGGTCGATAAAAGGGGACATCCGGGATCTGGAGCATCTGAAGAAAGTATTTGAGGAGGTACGCCCGGAGATCGTGATCCATATGGCGGCGCAGCCTCTTGTGAGGGAATCCTACAAGAATCCGGTGTATACATATGACGTCAATGTGATGGGGACAGTAAATGTGCTGGAATGTATGCGCCTGACGGACTCCGTGAGATCCTTTGTCAATGTGACGACGGATAAAGTCTATAAGAACAGAGAGTGGGAGTGGGGCTATCGGGAGAACGAAGAGTTGAACGGGTTTGACCCATATTCCAACAGCAAATCCTGCTCGGAGCTCGTGACGGAAAGCTACAAAAATTCTTTTTTTGCGGACGGGGCGGCGATATCCACGGCGAGAGCAGGGAATGTCATCGGAGGCGGCGACTTCGCGAAGGACAGGATCGTGCCGGATTGCCTGCGGGCGGTGGAGGCCGGGCAGGATATTGTAGTGCGCAATCCGTACTCGGTGAGACCCTATCAGCATGTGCTGGAGCCGGTCTTTGCCTATCTGCTGATCGCGCGGAAACAGTATCAGGACGGCAGATTTGCCGGGAACTATAATATAGGTCCGGATCTGGAGACGTGTCTGTCCACGAAAGATCTGGTGGAAGGATTCTGCGGCTGCTGGAAAGAGATTTCGGGGAAAGAGGTTCACTGGAGACAGGAAAAGCAGGAGAATGCGGTTCATGAGGCGGGATACTTAAAACTGGACTGTTCCAGAATGAAGACAGTGTTTGGCTGGAACACGGTGTGGGGAAAAGCGGAAATGCTGAAAAGGACTGTGGAGTGGATGTATGCGTATGTGTGCGGAGATGATGTGAAAGCGGTGATGAATAGGCAGATTGGGGAATATGCGGGATGCAGTAAACTCACATGACTCCGATATACTGAAGAAACCGTTCTGCATCATAACTCATCACAAGCCAGTCGGGAAAGCCCAGCACTTCCCGGCAGGCATCCAGGAGAATCTCGGATCCTTTCACATTTCCGACGTCCTTCGGGCCATGGCTGTCGCTGGAGAGCAGCACAGGCACTTCGTAGCGCATGCACTGACAGAGCATTTGGATATTGTTTTCGATCGTATTGCCGCGGTAACCGCCCGGTATAATGGAGGCGTTGTTGATCTCCATCATCACATGATGGGCAGCGGCGGCTTCCGCCAGCGCCCTGTAATCCACGGGAAACTTCACATCGTCACAGTGGCCGACGATGCGGACCTTCGGCTGGTCCATGGCGCCGATGTAGGCGTTGGTATTTTCCAGCACGCTGCCGGGTTTTATATTTTTGGTGTGCATGCTGATAACGGCATAGTCCATGCCGCTTAAGACACTGCGTTCGAGATCGACTCTGCCGGAATAATCCAGGATATTCAGTTCCACGCCGTAAAGCATTCTCACTCCGCAGCGCATCTTCGGCGCCATCTGCAGATTCTTAAAATAAGAGGGGGTACCCGCGCATAGTGTGGCGGGACCGTGATCTGAGATACCAAGCAGGGAAAGCCCCTGCTTTTTTGCTGCCTTTGCCATATCCGCTATGGTGCAGGCGGTGCCATGGCCGCTGGAGATGGAGTGGGTATGTACATCAAATTGGATCATTATGATTTCCCTCAGTATCAGTATGCGCCCGAATCTGTGGTTTGTCAATAAAAATAACAACAAAAACCAAAAAAACGTTCAAGAAAGCATGACTATTTTATTGACTTTGGGTGCTGTAAAGCGTATAATTAGGACAAGTTTGAAATAATATCAAAGAAAAGGAGGAAGCAGAAAATGAAATACTATTCGAAGGCAATTCCGAAAAGCGACAGAATTACCAGATTAGTGGAGCATCTGTATGCTAAAATGCCGGAAATTGAAGCTTCGAGAGCCGTGCTGATCACAGAGTCCTACCAGCAGACGGAAAATGAGCCGATGGTCATCAGGCGCGCGAAAGCGTTTGAGCATATTCTGGACAACATCCCGATCATCATCCGGGATGAAGAGCTGATTGTGGGCTCGACGACGATCGCGCCCAGAGGCTGCCAGACCTACCCGGAATTTTCCTGGGAGTGGCTGGAGGCTGAGTTTGAGACCGTGGCGACGAGAGCTGCGGATCCGTTCTATATCTCTGACGAGACAAAGAAAAAGCTGCATGAGGCGAATCGGTATTGGAAAGGGAAGACGACCAGCGAACTTGCCACCGCGTACATGGCGCCCGAAACCCTGACGGCGATGGCGCACAATGTGTTCACGCCGGGGAACTATTTCTACAACGGCGTGGGACATATCACGGTGAAGTATGAGCAGGTGCTGGCGATCGGATTCGAGGGGATCATCGAGATCGCGGAGAAATATCTTGCGGACTGTAAGGTGGGGGACGGCGATTACGCGAAGCGTTCCCGTTTCCTGCAGGCAGTGATCATCAGCTGTAAGGCGGTGATCCGCTACGCGGAGCGCTATGCGAAGCTGGCTGCCGAGATGGCGGGAAGATGCAGCGATCCGCAGAGAAAAGCGGAACTGCTTAAAATCTCCGCAAACTGCGCCAGAGTGCCGGCAAAGGGCGCGGAAAATTTCCATGAGGCGTGTCAGAGCTTCTGGTTCGTGCAGCAGCTTCTGCAGCTGGAGTCCAGCGGGCATTCGATCTCGCCGGGGCGCTTTGATCAGTATATGTATCCCTACTTCAGGAAAGATCTGGACAGGGGAGCGATCACCAGGGAGTTTGCGCAGGAACTGATGGACTGCATCTGGGTGAAGCTGAACGACCTGAACAAGTGCCGTGACGCGGCGAGCGCGGAAGGCTTCGCGGGCTACAGTCTGTTCCAGAACCTGATCGTCGGCGGACAGGACGAGAACGGACAGGATGTGACCAACGATCTGTCCTTTATGTGCATCACCTGTTCGATGCATGTCTTTCTGCCGCAGCCGTCCTTGTCCATCCGGGTGTGGAACGGTTCGCCGCAGGATCTGCTGATCCATGCAGCGGAGCTGACCAGAACGGGTATTGGCCTGCCGGCTTACTATAATGACGAGGTGATCATCCCGGCTCTGATGAGCAGAGGGCTGACGCTGGAAGACGCCAGAACCTACAACATCATCGGCTGTGTGGAACCGCAGAAAGCCGGAAAAACCGAAGGCTGGCACGACGCGGCGTTCTTCAATATGTGCCGCCCGCTGGAGTTTGTGTTTACCAACGGGTACGACAAGGGGGAACTGGCAAGCGTCCAGACCGGCGATGTGGAGAGCTTTAAGACCTTTGACGAATTCTACGACGCCTACAAAAGGCAGATGGAATATCAGATATCCCTGCTGGTCAATGCGGACAACGCCATTGATCAGGCGCACATGGAGCGGTGCCCGCTGCCCTTCGAGTCCTGTATGGTGGACGACTGTATGGCGAGGGGGATGTGTCTGCAGGAGGGTGGAGCAGTCTACAACTTTACGGGGCCTCAGGGCTTCGGCATCGCGAATGTGGCGGACTCCCTGTACGCGATAAAGAGACTGGTGTTCGACGAAAAAAAAGCGACGCTGGGCGACTTCAAGCGGGCGCTGGCGTTG
Source organism: uncultured bacterium (assembly GCA_947643595.1). Lineage (GTDB taxonomy): Bacteria > Bacillota > Clostridia > Lachnospirales > Lachnospiraceae > 1XD8-76. The sequence continues at coordinate 10,540 of CANRWP010000023.1, forward strand.
AACTACGGCAAGGGCTTCGACGAGATCACCGTGGCGGAGATGACGGCGCAGATCGTAAAGGAGCTGAAACAGGCGGGCAGGAACGTTTCCGACGAGGATATCGCGGCGATTGCGAAGACGATTATGGATACGAAACTTTCCGATGCGGACCAGGCGATGTGCGACAACCTGTACGATATGATAGACGAGCTGCCTAAGTTCGGCAACGACATTGAGGATGTGGACGATCTGGCGAGGGATGCGGCCTATACTTATACAAGGCCGGTGGAGAAATATAAAAATCCCAGAGGAGGCATGTTCCAGGCGGGCGTGTATCCGGTATCGGCGAACGTACCTCTGGGCGGCCAGACCGGGGCAACGCCGGACGGAAGACTGGCGCACAGACCGGTGGCGGACGGCGTATCGCCCTCCTCCGGAAAGGATGTGCACGGTCCCACGGCGGCGGCGAATTCGGTGGCGAAACTGGATCACGGTATCGCCAGCAACGGTACGCTCTTCAACCAGAAATTCCATCCTTCCGCGCTCAGCGGCGAGGAGGGACTGAACAACTTTGTTTCCCTGATCCGTTCCTACTTTGATCAGAAAGGAATGCACATGCAGTTTAACGTGGTATCCAGGGAGACGCTGTTGGATGCGCAGCGGCATCCGGAAAATTATAAACACCTGGTAGTCCGGGTGGCGGGGTACAGCGCGCTGTTCACCACATTGTCCAGATCTCTGCAGGATGACATCATCGCCAGAACGGAACAGGGCTTTTAACAGGAAAAGGTAAACGGAGACAATATTATGGAAATGGAATATCTCCACACAAAAGGAAGAATTTTTGATATCCAGCGCTACTCGATCCATGACGGAAAGGGCATCCGCACCATTGTTTTTTTGAAGGGCTGCGTGCTCCGGTGTAAATGGTGCTGTAATCCGGAATCCCAGGAGTATCAGATTCAGACGATGATGGTGCAGGGAAAGCCGAAGATCATCGGCAGGGACGTGACGGTGGAAGAAGTGATGGAGACCGTGGTGAAGGATGAGCCTTATTACCGGCGTTCCGGCGGGGGGCTTACCCTTTCCGGCGGCGAGAGCCTCTGCCAGGCGGAGTTTGCCAGAGATCTGCTCCACGCCGCGAAAGCGCGGGGCATGAACACGGCGATGGAGAGCATGGCTGGACTGCCCTACGAGAAGATCGAGATGCTCCTGCCTTATCTGGACAATTATCTGATGGACATCAAGCATATCGATCCGGAAAAGCATAAACGCTTTACCGGGAGAAGCAATGAGCTGATGCTGGAGAATGCAAGAAAAGTGGCCGGGTCCGGACAGACCAGACTGGATATCCGGGTGCCCGTGATACCGACTTTCAACGATAAGCCCGAGGAGATCAGAGCGATCGCGCAGTTTGCGGACAAACTGCCGGGGGTGAAGAAGATACACCTGCTTCCCTACCACAGACTGGGGCAGGATAAGTATACGGGGCTCGGCAGAGATTACGAGATGGACGGCATACTGCCGCCGGACAATGCGTATATGGAGATGCTGCGGCAGGTGGTGCAGCAGAATTCTTCCCTGTACTGTCAGATCGGCGGTTAGCGCAAGGAAAGGCACAGGTTATAGGATGAGCTACATAGACAATTTAACCGCGGAGGCGAAGCAGCGTATCGTACAGGAGCTGGTGCCCGGTAAGCAGATCACACTGGCGCACATCATAGCGAATCCGGACCGCATTTTATATGAGAAACTGGGACTGGACCCGGCGTTGGATTACGCGAAATCGGCTATCGGCGTGCTGACGGTATCGCCGGCGGAGACAGCGATCATCATTGCGGATATCGCGATGAAAGCGTCGGGAATCGAGCTGGGGTTCGTGGACCGGTTCAGCGGCTCTCTGATCATCACCGGCACGGTGTCTGAAGTGGAAGCATCTGTGCAGGCGATCCTGAGTTATGCGGATGAAACGCTGCGCTATACGATCTGCGACATCACAAGGACATGAAAAAGATTATATTAATAGGAAGAAGCGAAGCGGGAAAGACGACATTGACCCAGGCGCTGAAGGGGGAAAAGATACAGTATCACAAGACCCAGTATGTCAACAACTTTGACGTGATCATCGATACGCCCGGGGAGTACGCCCAGACGGCGCACCTCGGAAGGGCGCTGGCGCTCTACACGTACGAAGCCCAGGTGGTGGGACTGCTGCTTGCGGCGACGGAACCCTACTCTCTGTATCCGCCCTGCATCACCAGTATGACGAACCGGGATACGGTGGGAATCGTGACAAAGATAAACGACGGGAAAGCGAATGTGGAACGGGCGGAGAGGTGGCTTCGTCTGACAGGATGTAAAAAAATTTTTTATGTGGATTCCAAAACGGGGGAGGGCATTCCGGAAATTCTGGAGTATCTGGCGGAGGAAGGGGATGTCTTACCCTGGGAAGATACAAAAACCAACAAAAACAACACGGAATTATGTTGACTTTGTTGAGAACAACCTTTATACTGGGAGTATAAGGCAACAAAATCGACTAAAATCAAGGAGGAATGATTTTTATGCAGAACGAATTTGAAATCAAAAAACAGATTTGTGACATCGGGAAGAGGATCTACAACAGAAACATGGTTGCTGCGAATGACGGCAACATTTCCGTAAAGCTGAACGACCATGAGTTTCTCTGCACACCGACCGGTGTTTCCAAGGGGTTTATGACACCGGAGTACATCTGTAAAGTGGACGAGAACGGCAATGTGATCCAGGCGAACAAGGGATTCAAGCCTTCTTCCGAGATCAAGATGCACATGAGGGTTTATGCGAAGAGACCGGACGTGGGAGCTGTTGTGCATGCACATCCCACTTTTGCTACCTCTTTTGCGATTGCAGGTATTCCGCTGACGCAGCCGATCATGCCGGAGGCGGTTATCGCTCTCGGCTGCGTGCCTATCGCTGAGTACGGCACGCCTTCCACAATGGAGATCCCCGACAATGTGGAAAAATATCTTCCTTACTATGATGCGGTTCTGCTGGAGAGCCATGGCGCACTGACATGGAGCACTGACCTTCTTGCTGCTTACCATAAGATGGAATCCGTAGAGTTCTATGCGGAACTTCTGTACAAGTCCAAAATGCTGGGCGGTCCGAAGGAGTTCGATAAGAATACGATCGAGAAACTGTATGAGATCAGAAGAAAGATGGGGCTTCCCGGAAAACATCCCGCGAATCTCTGCATGAACAAGGACACCAAGAACTGCCATAACTGTGGCTGCCATGGAAGCAATGACAACGGCACAGGCTCCGTATCTTCCATAGCGAAGTCCGCAAGTCCTGAAGTGGTAGCTGAGATCACAAAGAAAGTGATGCAGCAGTTGGGTTTATAATTTTATGAACCAGGAAGAACTTATCAAACAGACAATAGAGTCCTATCTGAACGGAGAGGCTGCTCTGCAGGATATGAACCTGAAAACTGCCAACGAGCTGATAAAAAAGGTGCACGAAAAGGCGCAGGAGATGGGAATATCCGTGGTGGCGGCGGTGTCGGACAAAGCGGGGAGACCTGTAGCGGTGCAGTGTATGGACGGCGCCTACATCGGAAGTTACGATGTGGCACTGAACAAGACCTACACCTGCGTGGCATTTAAAATGTCCACGGAGACGCTGGGGAAGCTGGCGCAGCCGGGTGAGTCCCTGTACGGGATCCAGTTCACCAACGAGGGAAAGATCGTGATCTTCGGCGGCGGCGAACCGCTGTACGCGGGGGGCAGGATGATCGGAGCGCTGGGGGTAAGCGGCGGCTCGGCCGAGCAGGATACAGCTCTCGCGGCATACGGAAAGGATATCTTAAAGGAGGTAACAGCGTGCCTATAAGTGAAAGCATGGTACAGGATATTGTATCAGAAGTTATGGCAAAGATGCAGATAGCGGACAGCGCTTCGGGAAAGCGTGGCATATTCACGGACATGAATGAAGCCATCGCGGCTGCCCAGAAGGCCCAGAAGGTTGTCAGAAATCTGTCCATGGATCAGAGAGAGAAAATTATCTCCAACATCCGTAAAAAGACACATGAAAATGCGGAGATCCTTGCGAGGATGGGCGTGGATGAGACGGGGATGGGCAACGTGCCCCACAAGATCCTGAAACACCATCTTGTGGCAGACAAGGTTCCCGGCACAGAAGATATCACAACAGAGGCGTACTCGGGAGACAGGGGACTCACCCTTGTGGAGATGGGGCCGTTTGGCGTGATCGGCGCGATCACACCCAGCACGAACCCCTCCGAGACAGTGATCTGCAACGCGATGGGGATGATCGCAGGCGGCAATACTGTGGTATTCAACCCGCATCCTCAGGCGAAAAAGACGACAATGTACGCGATCAATATGGTAAATGAAGCTTCTCTGGAGGCCGGCGGCCCGGACAATGTGGCATGTACGGTGGAAAACCCGACGCTGGCGACCAGCGACATCATGATGCACCATCCGGCGATCCAGCTCATCGCGGCTACCGGCGGGCCGGGCGTTGTGACGGCGGTCTTATCCTCCGGCAGACGCGGCATCGGCGCAGGCGCAGGCAACCCGCCCGCCCTGATCGACGAGACGGCCGATATCAGAAAAGCGGCAGCGGACGTTGTGAACGGCTGCACGTTCGACAACAACCTTCCCTGTATCGCGGAGAAAGAGATCGTGGCGGTGGAGAGCGTTATCGACGAACTGCTGCACTACATGGTAAACGAACAGGGCTGTTATCTGGCTTCCAGGGAGGAGCAGGATAAGCTGGCGGCTACGGTGATCACACCGAAGGGCTCCCTCAACAGAAAGTGTGTGGGACGTTCCGCGAAAGCGCTGCTCGCTATGATCGGTGTGGATGTGCCGGACAATATCCGCTGCATCACATTTGTCGGGGAGAAAGAGCATCCGCTGATCACGGAGGAACTGATGATGCCGATCCTCGGTATCGTTCCGGCGAAAGACTTTGACGACGCGGTGGAGAAAGCGGTATGGCTTGAGCACGGCAATCGTCATTCGGCACATATTCATTCTAAGAATGTAGATCGGATCACGAAATACGCGAAGGCGATCGACACGGCGATCCTTGTAAAGAACGGGCCTTCCTATGCGGCTCTGGGCTTCGGCGGCGAGAGTATCTGTACCTTCACGATCGCCAGCAGGACAGGCGAGGGACTGACCAGCGCGAGCAGCTTTACAAAGAAGAGGCGCTGCGTGATGACGGATAACTTATGCATAAGGTGAAAAGATTTTCTAAGTTTCACCTATACGAGAAATTGCAGGGCAATTTCCCGGAATAAAAGGAGGTAACAACATGGCAGTAAATTCAAATGACGTTGAGCAGATCGTCAGACAGGTACTTGCCAGCATGACGGACGGCAGTGTCAGAAGCGCTGCGCCTGCGGCAGCTCCCGCGGCGGGAAATATCCCTAAAACGGGAAAAGTGGCTGTCCTCACGGCATTAAAGCACTTTGACATCAGGGAGTATCCAATTCCCGAGGTGGGCGATGACGATATGCTGGTGAAAGTGGAAGGCTGCGGCGTATGCGGTACGGATGCTCACGAATATAAGAACGATCCTTTCGGCCTGATTCCTGTGGCACTGGGACATGAGGGAACCGGCGAGATCGTAAAGATGGGTAAAAATGTAAAGAAAGACAGTGCAGGCAAGGATGTAAAAGTCGGCGATAAGATCGTGACCTGCATGATCTTCAAGGACAACCCGGATATCACAATGTATGATTTAAACAAGCAGAATGTCGGCGGAGCTGACGTATACGGCCTGTTGGCGGAGGACGCTTCCAACTTCAACGGCTGGTTTGCGGAATATATCCTGATCAGGGGCGCGTTGGGATCCACATTCTTCAACGTGAGCGATCTGGATCTGGATTCCCGTATCCTGATCGAGCCCTGCGCGGTGCTGATCCATGCGGTGGAGAGAGCGAAGACGACAGGCATCCTTCGTTTCAACAGCCGTGTGGTGGTACAGGGATGCGGCCCCATCGGCCTGATCTGCATCGCGATCCTGAAGACCATGGGTATGGTGAACATCATCGCGGTGGACGGCAACGAACAGAGACTGGAGTTTGCAAAGCGTCTTGGTGCGGCGGGCAGCGTGAACTTTATGAACTATAAGGGCGTCGAAAACCTGGCGAAAGGCGTGGAGGAGGCGTTCGGCGGACATCCCGCGGACTTCGCGTTCCAGTGCACCGGCTCACCGGTAGCTCATGCCAATATCTATAAGTTCATCAGAAACGGCGGCGGACTCTGCGAACTGGGATTCTTTATCAACGGCGGCGATGCGACCATCAATCCGCACTTTGACCTCTGCTCGAAGGAGATCACACTGGTGGGCTCCTGGGTATACACTCTGAGAGATTATGTGACTACTTTCGATTTCTTAAAGAGCGCAAAGGCGATCGGACTTCCGCTGTCAGAGCTGATCACAGACAGATATCCGTTAGAGCAGATCAATGAAGCGCTGGAGAAGAATCTGGCGATGACAGGGTTGAAGATAGCAATCGTCAACAGGTAGATCAGGAGTATAAGCGATGGAAGAAAAAAGACTGGAGGAAGTGAAAGACGAGAGAGCCGCCGGTATCCTGGAAGTGTTCGGGCTCACGACAGCGTTCCTGGCAGCTGACGCAGGCTGTAAGGCGGGTGACGTGACGTTGGAAAACTTCGATAAGAACAAACCGGCTAACGCGGACGCACTTCCGGTTCCACTGCTGGTAACTATCAAATTTCGCGGAACAGTGGCAGACGTGGAGGCGGCTATGGAGGCGGCGAAACAGGTGGCCGCGGACGGCGCAGGGATCGTGCAGAGTTACATTATCCCGAGACCGACGCCGGATTGCTGCAAAATGCTGAAACTGAACGCATTTGATAAACGATGAAACAAATTTGCCCCTTGATGCAAATTTGTTTCAGATACTTCGGAATTTTCGCAGAAAATTGCGAAGGTTCCCGCATAACGTATAATTCATAAAAACAAAGAAGGAGAAATTCATTATGGCACAGGAAGCTTTAGGAATGATCGAAACAAGAGGTCTTACCGCTGCGATCGAGGCGGCAGATGCAATGACCAAAGCGGCAGAGGTATCTCTGATCGGCACGGAGAAGATCGGCAGCGGACTCGTAACGGTTATGGTTCGCGGCGACGTAGGAGCTGTAAAGGCGGCGGTGGAATCCGGCGCATCTGCAGCAGGCAGACTGGGTGAGCTGGTAGCGCAGCACGTTATTCCCCGTCCTCACAACGATGTGGAAAAGATTTTACCGACTATTTAAGGAGTAACCAATGGGAAACGCATACGGCTTTATTGAGATACAGGGTGTCGTACCGGCTATGACCGCACTGGACATCATGTGCAAGACAGCGAACGTGGAACTGGCCACCTGGGAGCGCAAGCTCGGCGGACGCCTGGTGACGCTGATCGTGCAGGGAGATGTGTCCGCGGTGACACAGGCGGTTGAAACGGCCGCGAAAAACGGTATAAAGAAGCCGGCGGTACAGGGTATTATCGCAAACCCCCATCCGGAGATCGTGAGACTGGTGCAAAAATCCGCCAGCAGATTCAAGGATGCGGAAGCAATGGAAAAAATGTAAATCAAACAAAATGAAGGAGGAAATTCATTATGGCACAGGAAGCATTAGGAATGGTTGAAACAAGAGGTCTGGTAGCGTCTATCGAAGCAGCGGATGCTATGTGCAAAGCAGCTAACGTTACACTGATCGGCACGGAGAAGATCGGCAGCGGTCTTGTGACGGTTATGGTCCGCGGCGACGTCGGAGCTGTGAAATCTTCTGTGGAAGCAGGAGCAAACAGCGCTGCAAAGTTGGGCGAGCTGATCGCTACACACGTAATTCCTCGTCCTCACAACGATGTTGAGATGATTCTGCCAAAGGTCAAGTAAAGCAGCAGAGTACTGGAAAACAGCATACACCCCTACAGTGCACAAGACAATTTACAGACGCTGGGCGGCTGTAAATTAGTCTTCGGTATCGGTGTACTGGGAGGGTGTATGCGGTACTGGAATAGGAGTGTCAAATTGGATACAAATAATGTAGAACTGATTACAAAATTGGTGATTGAGGCCTTGAACAGGCAGGAAGCGGAGAAAAGTGAAAAAGGTTTTCTTGTTCCTGTAGGGGTATCCAACCGGCATGTTCATCTGACACAGGAGCATGTGGAGACATTATTCGGAGAAGGTTACCATCTGACAAAGAAAAAGGATCTGATGGGCGGACAGTTTGCGTCGAACGAGCTGGTGACGATCGTGGGATTAAAGCTGCGCGCCATTGAGAATGTCAGGATCCTTGGCCCTTGCCGCAGCAAGAGCCAGGTGGAGATATCTGCGACGGATGCAAGAACGCTGGGCATCAAGGCGCCGATCCGGGAATCCGGCAATGTGGCAGGCAGCGCGCCGATCGCGCTGGTGGGACCGAAAGGGGTGCTGTATCTGAATGAGGGCTGTATCGTGGCGCAGCGCCATATACATATGTCCCCGGCGGATTCGGCGGCGTCCGGCTGCAAGGATGGCGATATCGTGTCGGTGGTTGCAGATAACGAGAGAGGAACGGTTTTCCATCATGTGAAGATCCGTGTAAATGAGGCGTTTACGCTGGAAATGCATATCGATACGGACGAAGCGAACGCGAGCAGGATCGCGCAGGGTGATACGGTGAGAATCATCAAAGGATAGAGAAGGTTATAGAATAAAAATCCGCAGTCTTTCTCCGGAAAATACCGGAGAGGGATCTGCAGAGCGAGGGCTTGTCTATGATAGCGGCAAAAGTGGTGGGAAGTATTGTTTCCACAAGAAAAAGTGAAAATTTGATCGGAAATAAATTTATGATCGTTGAGCCGGTGGAACGGATGAAGGGACACATGAATCAGTTTGTGGCGATCGACAATATAGGAGCCGGTATCGGAGAATATGTTCTGGTTGCCCAGGGGAGCGCAGCGAGGATCGGATGCGGTCTGGACAGTGCACCTGTGGATGCGGCGATTGTCGGTATTATTGATGATGCCAGCGGACTGGTATGATAGCCGGAGGAAACTATGGGTTTACAGGAATTAAAAGAACTGCTGCAAAAGAGCGGCATTGTGGGAGCCGGCGGAGCTGGATTTCCGACATACGCAAAACTGGATGAACGTGCGGAGACGATTCTTTTAAACTGCGCGGAATGCGAACCTTTGTTGAAGCTGCACAGGCAGCTTTTGAAGGAACATGCCTATGAGATCATGAAAACATTCAGCATGGTGGCGGACACGGTTCATGTAGGCAGCGGTATTATCGGAATCAAAGGGGAATATAAGGAGACGATACAGGCCTTGAAGCAGCACATCGGAGAGTTTCCGAAGCTTTCGATCAAGCTTTTGGACAGCGCCTATCCGATGGGGGACGAGGTCGTATTGATCTATGAGGCAACCGGCAAGGTGATAAGACCCGGCGGGCTGCCGATAGAGGCCGGCGTGGCGGTATTCAACGTGGAAACGATGTATAATATATACCGTGCGGTGGAATATGGAGCGCCTGTCACAGATAAAGTAGTGTCCGTCGTGGGGGAGGTGGAACATCCGCTCTCCGTCAGAGTTCCCATCGGGTGCAGAGTGGAGGATGTGGTAGCGCTGGCAGGGAATGTCACGACGAAGGAACCGGTGTATTTTATCGGCGGTCCGATGATGGGATTCATCGGGGACGCGGATATGCCTGTGACGAAGACGACTAACGCAGTCATCGTACTGCCGAAAGATCATCAGATCGTACAGCGGAAAAAGAGCAAGGCATCCCTGGAGTTAAAGCGGGCGGCTTCCTCCTGCTGCCAGTGTGAGACCTGTACGAATCTCTGTCCGAGACATGCGCTGGGGCATCCGATCGAGCCGCATCTGTTTATGCGTTCGGCGGCAAACCAGGACTTCCAGCACATCGAGGCGTTTCTCAACACTTCGTTCTGCAGTTCCTGCGGCGTGTGTGAGATGTATGCCTGTCCTCAGGGGCTGGCGCCGAGGAGTCTGATCGCGGAGTGCAAGGACGGTCTGAAAAAGGCTGGAGTGAGACCGCCGGCGGATGTGAAACCCGCGCCGGTGAAGAGATCGAGGGAATATCGCAAGGTGCCGGAGATGCGCCTGGAGGCGAGACTGGGACTTTCTAGATACAATGTACCTGCCCCTCTGCAGGATCAGGTGGTGGATATGCCGAATGTGACGGTGAAAATGAGCCAGCATATCGGCGCGCCTGCGGTTTTTGCGGTGAAGGTTGGAGACATCGTGAAGATCGGGGATGTTGTGGGGAATCCGGGCAAAGGGTTGAGCGTGGCGATCCACGCACCGATAAGCGGAAAAGTGATATCGGCGGATAACGGCGCAGTGACGATTCAGAGGGGAAGAGACTGAAAAAAGTCTGCGGTGAGACTTGAGAAGCGTGGAGGATATGGATATGAGCAGAGCAATTGGAATGATTGAGTTTAAGACGGTTTCTTCCGGCGTGGTTGCGACAGATAACATGGTAAAGACTTCCGATGTGGAGTTGATCGAGGCGGAGACAGTCTGCCCGGGAAAGTATATAGCCATTATAGCGGGGGATCTGAGCGCGGTGGATGCGGCGGTGAAAAATGCGACATCGCAGTACAGCGAAAATCTGATCGACAGTTTTGTGCTGGGTAATCCCCATGAATCCATCTTTCCGGCCATCTACGGGACGACACATCTGGAGAAGGTGAGAGCGCTCGGCATTCTGGAGACTTTTGACGCGGCGGCGATCATTCAGGCGGCGGATGTGGCGGCGAAGACGGCTATCGTGGATCTGATCGAACTGCGTATTGCGAAGGGGATGTGCGGAAAATCTTATATGTTTCTGACCGGCGAGGTGGCGGCGGTGGAAGCGGCCATCGAGAGAGCCATTGCGGAGGTGGGACCGAAAGGGCTGTATCTGGATTCGTCGGTTATCGCACAGCCGGATGAGCAGGTCTGTAAGTCGGTGCTTTAATGGGGGATGAGGGCGTATGCTTGCACTGGAACGACGGAATTTAATACTGGAGAAGCTGCAGGAAGAGAAGCGGGTGGTGGTCAGCGAGCTGAGCCAGCTGTACGGGGTGTCGGAGGAGACGATCCGCAGGGATCTGGATAAGCTGGATAAGGACGGTCTGGCGGTGAAAAGCTACGGCGGTGCCGTGATCAATGAGAACACCAGCATCGATATGCCCTTTAATGTCCGGAAGAAAAAGAATGTGGCGGGGAAGCAGAAGATTGCTGAGCTGATCGCGGAGATGATACAGGACGGAGATCACATTGCCATAGATGCTTCGACCACCAGCGTTTTTATCGCGAAGGCGATCAGACAGAAAGAGCGGATCACCCTTGTCACCAATTCGATCGAGATCATAATCGAGCTTGCGGATGTCAGCGACTGGGATATTATCTCTTCCGGCGGAAGATTGAAGGAAGGCTATCTGGCGTTGGTGGGGGCTAAGGCGATCGAGGCGCTTGACTCCTACAATGTGGAGATCGCCATCGTCTCCGGGAAAGGCTTTGATCTGGAGCGGGGGCTTACGGACAGCAATGAGGAGTTTGCCCAGCCGAAACGTATTATGATGAAATCGGCAAAGCACAGGATCGTAGCGGTGGATAAGACAAAATTTGGAAAGATCGCGTTTTCCCAGATTGCCGGTTTGTCCGAGATGGATATCGTGGTGACGGATGAGAAGCCAGGTGATGAGTGGCTGGAAAGATTTAAACAGATGGGAGTACGATGCTATTATCCGGGACGATAGAATAGGTATAGATGGGGAGACCCTGGTTTTCAGGGGCTCCCCATTTTGAATGGAGGGATTTATCTGAGGCATTGTTCCACTATGTTCATGACGAGCAGACTGTGTTTCAGCATTTTGCGGCATGCGTCCCTGTCCTGTTCCCTGTATTGTCTTACAAATTCCTTCACTTCCCCGGTCAGCTTTCCGTTGTCCGGTGTTTCCAGAATACAGCGCTCCTCGCCGCCTGACGATAAAAAGACTTTCGTGGCGGAGCTGGCGGGACCTTCCAGCCGGAGATATCCTTTTTCTCCCTGGAGAACGACGCCGCTGGGACTGGTGGAGTCTTTCGCACCGGTGCAGACAGCGTGAAAGCCGTCATACTCCAGAACCGCGGTTCCGGAGATATCGACACCGTTAGAACCGTAATTGGCGTAGTAGTGGACTGCTTTCGGCGCGCCGAAGAGAGCTGCTGTCAGGTGCAGGTTGTATATGTTGATATCGTAGAGACTTCCGCCCGCCTTTTCGGGGTCAAACGCCGGATGCAGTATTCCGTTTTGGAAATCCGTGTAGCGGCTGGATTTTCTGGAGTAATTGCATCGGACCACTCTCAGCGCTCCGATGAGAGGCAGTTGCTCTCTCAGGGTTTTAAAAGTGGGAGAGTAGGGAATCTTGCATGCTTCCCACAAAAACAATCCTCTCTTTTCTGCCAGATCAGCTAACTCTCCGGTCTCGGAAGGATTTACGGTGAACGGCTTTTCACAGATGACGTTTTTCCCCGCCTCCAGAGCCTGCTTCGCGTAAAGATAGTGTATGTGATTGGGAATACCCAAATATACCGTATCGATGGAAGGTTCCAGCAAAGCGGCGGAATAATCGGTGAAAAGCAAAGGAATCAGGTATTTTTCAGACAACACGGCTCCTTTCTCCCTGCTCGCTTCCCTCACGCAGATGGCGGTGAGCCTTGCATCTTCTATGGACTGAACATCTTCCAGAAATCGTTTGACAATATTTCCGTTGCCGACAACACAAATATTCATATTGTTTTACTCCTCTCCATTATTTTATTTATTTTAACCTGAATCGGGAGTCGGTTCAAGCGCAGACTATGGAAAAAACTTAATGAACCGATGATTTTTTCCAAAATATATGATATATTATATTTTATAAGGGGAGGGGAATCATATGGCGATGCGTATCAGAAGTCAGAGTGCCATGAATGGCAATCGACAGCTAAAGATAAATTCGGGAAATCAGAGAAAGACTGTTGAAAAACTATCCTCCGGTTTCCGTATCAACAGAGCGGCTGATGACGCCTCAGGGTTAGCGATTTCGGAGAAAATGCGCAGGCAGATAGGAGGGCTCACGCAGGGGGTCAGGAATGTACAGGATGGTGTTTCCCTCTGCCAGGTGGCGGATGCTGCGCTCACAGAAGTACATGATATGTTGAACAGAATAAGTGAGCTGAGCATCAAGGCGGCAAACGGAACCATGTCGAAGTCTGACAGACAGGCGGTGCAGGACGAGGTGTCCATGCTTACCATGGAAATTTCCAGGATCGGCACTACGACCACGTTCAATGACATCCATATTTTTGACTATGCCAACGGAGAGTATATGAAGGAGACGTTGAATATGGACCTGATACGTTCTCCTTCCGCGCAAAAGGGATACCTGTCTGAGGCATATTACGAAAACGGATTGTACTATCCTTCCGCGTCCATGGATTTCAGTGCCCTCACGGACGCCTCGAAGATCGCCAGACTGGCCGGGAAAAGTTTTTCTTTTACCTGCAGCCAATCCTGCCCGGAGGCATTTACCTTTACTTTTGTGAACAGGGACGGTCAGCAGAGCAGGTTTTTGAATCCGGAGTCGAAAGGGAACCGGGTGGAACACAGATATCAGATCGATCTGATGGGAATCGAGACCGGGGAGGAACTGCTCAATACACTCTTTGACTTTGTGAATGAAAATCCGGCGACGGATGGCAAAGTGTCCGAAGACAGAGTGCATGTAAGCCATTCCAATATATTGATCAAAAAAAGTAATAATATGCTGGTTTTGCGTGCCACGACATACGGCCAGGATACGGTGGAGAAAGTATTACAGCACTGTGAAGCCCGTTATAAGAACAGTCAGTACGGGCAGGCGGACTTTGCCGGAATCGCGAGCGCCTCGGACGAGCGGGTGACGAATGTATTGTCGATACATTACGGGGCGGACGGAAAAGACAATATGGGACTTTATATCGAGAAAATGAATGCCGTGACACTGGGGCTTAACGACCTGAAGGTCACGTTGGTGGAAGAGTGTTACAGTGCTATCAATAAGGCAAAAGAGGCCATGGAGGCTGTGAGCAGACAGAGAAGTCTGATCGGAGCGCAGCAAAACCGGCTGGAGAGCACCATAGACAATGAAAATAATGTGATAGAGAACCTCACCGCTTCGGAGTCCAGGATCCGCGATGCGGATATGGCGAGAGAGGTGGTAAGGGAATCCACGCTGCACATTCTGGAGCAGGCGGGATATTCCGTACTGGCTCAGGCCAATCAGGAAAATCAGAGTGTGCTCGCCCTGTTTGGCGGGTAATGGTGACAGTAAAGACGGGCTCAGATTAAGAAGCCCGTCTTTAACATATTCTCGATAAATTCCATGACCGAAGGCGTGGTGTAATCGCACAGTTCCCTGATGGCGGGGCGGGCGCTCTCCACAGCCACGCTGACGCCGCTGGCCTTGAACATTTCTACATCGTTGTAGTTGTCGCCGAAGGATAGGATATCCTCCCGGCGGATGCCCAGATGATCGGAGAGGGCTTTGATGCCCACACCCTTGTGTGCGCCGGGAAACAGGAAATCAAGCCAGACAGTGCCGGAAGTCACCACTTTGACATCGTGAGGGAAGACTTCGGAACGCGCAAACTGGCTCTGCCAGTAAGGCTGTCGGTTTCGTTCCTCCGTGCCTTCCTTCTCAAAGAGCGCCAGCTTGATGATGGGTTCGCCGATGTCGGTCAGATCCGGTACGACCTGATACTGATTTCCCATGTTTTTTATGTATTGTTCGAACAGCGGTTCCTTCGGATGAATATAGCAGGTGAAAGCGCCGGATACCAGAACCTCCGTGCCCGGTTCCGCCTCCAGACGGCGGATGATGGATACGGCAGTTTCCAGAGGGATATCCACTTTGTGCAGGAGCTGTCCCTGATAGACGCTCAGAGCTCCGTTTTCACAGATATAGGCAATCTCATCCTTTACCTCGTGGAAAAGACGCCGCAGATTATGGTATTGTCTGCCGCTGGCCGCCGCAAAGATGATGCCGCGTTTTTTCAATTCTCTGACGACTTCCGGGAAACCCTCCGGGAGGTCTGCCATATTGCCTGACACAAGAGTGCCGTCCAGATCACTGGCAATCAATTTTATCATGTTTTTTCCCTCTTTTCCTCCAATCGGTACGCCCTCGGCGTCATGCCGAAATGTTCTTTGAAGATCCGGTGAAAATAGCTGGTATTGTCATACCCCACCAGCGTGATGATATTTTCCACGGGGAGCCTCGTGGTGGTCAGCAGAAACGCCGCCTGGTTAAGCCGTTTTATCTGCAGCAGGGTTTTGAACGTATGCCCGGCGTGCCGCTTGATCAGCTTGCTGATATAATAGTCCGGCCGGCCGGTCAGGGCAGCGAGCTCCTCCAGGGCGCCGGTTTTGTAGTTGTCCTCGATATATTTGAGCGCTGTGAAGATCAGGTTCTGCTCATACTGTGCGGGATCGTTTTTATTGATCTTGTCACTCTGATTCTGGAGCAGGATAAACAAAAGCCCCATGGTGGTCTGGTTGATGTTGCGGAAATTTTTTTGCTTTGTCACCAGGGAATAGATCATATTTTCAATCAGATTCTGGATCGGCAGTTCGTCTTTCACCTGAAAGTGCAGATAATCCACAAGACCGCTCTCCTCCTTCAGGGATCCCACGAGAAAATCGTGGAGTATGCTCTCCTCCTCCATCATCAGAAACGCCCGGTCAAAAAACTCGGGCAGTACGATAAAGTTGACAGCAATGTCATCTTCTCCGGCGGGCAGGATCTCCTGGGTGGCGTTCTGGTTCAAAAAGAGCAGCTCGCCGGTCTCCAGTTTCACCGTGTTGTGCCCGCCTATGATATGGGTCGTGGAACCGCTGCACATATAGATGATCTCCACATAGTTGTGCCTGTGGACAGGGAAGTGGATGAACCTTGTGTGGGGGCGGATATCGATCAGCTTTCCCTTCTCCAGCATCTTGTCGCTGTCCACGATAAAATCCGATTTGGTGGTGTAGAGATCCTTCTGCACATTTTTGCTGCCGTCCAGGATCGCCTGTTCTTCCTTTGAGACGGGTCTCAGTTTTTCCAAAAGTTCAGGATTCATGTCTTGTTCCTTTCCTCTTTTTCAGTATAGGA
The DNA here is from genome assembly GCA_947643595.1 of uncultured bacterium. Taxonomy (GTDB): domain Bacteria; phylum Bacillota; class Clostridia; order Lachnospirales; family Lachnospiraceae; genus 1XD8-76. The sequence goes on from CANRWP010000023.1 coordinate 26,704, forward strand.
TAAATGAGTGAATATATCAACTTGTATTTGAGTCATGAAATCGGTAAAATAGTTATATCAAAGAATGAGAGAGGAGAAGGAGCAATGAGAAAAATCAAATGGGGCGTTATGGGAACGGCGTATATCTTTGAGAGGGATACGGCGAGAGGAATGAGCCTTGCGGAGAACTGCGAGCTTGTGGCGATCGCAGGGCGCAGCATGGAGAAGGCGGAGGAGTTCGGGAAAAAATATGGTTTTGAGAGAGCCTATGGAAGCTATGCGGAACTGCTGGAAGATTCGGAGATCGAAGCAGTGTATATCCCTCTTCCGAATACGCTTCATTACGAGTGGACCATAAAAGCCTTACAGAGCGGAAAGCATGTACTGTGCGAGAAACCGTTGGCGGCAAACGCGAAACAGGCGCGTGAGATGTTTCAGGCGGCGCGGGAGAACCATGTATTTTTGATGGAGGCTTTCGCCTACCAGCACAGCCCGTATATCAAGGAGATACGTAACCTGATCGAAGAGGGAGTGATAGGGGATGTGCGCTATGCGGAGGCGGCGCTGATCACATCGGACTATGACCACAGCAATATACGCATGAGACGGGATACACTCGGCGGCTGCACCTACGACCTGGGCGTTTACGCATTGAGCTTTGTCCAGCGGATGACGGGAATGTCCCCGGAAAGGATCCATGCGGCGGCGTTCCTCTCCGCGGAAGGCATCGACATGTATACGACTGCCATATTGGAGTATGAGAATGGAAGCAAGGCTCATATTGACTGCGGTATGGTGTTGGAGACCGAAAAAAATTCTGCACTGGACCGTTTCCAGATCCACGGATCTAAAGGATCCATCGCCTCCGTAGATTTCGGTTTTAACGCGCCGGGAACACTCCGTTACCGTCTGCGCACTTTTGACGGGAAGGATGAGCTGAGAGAGGTGGAGGTTCCCAACAATTACTGTCTCGAGGTGGAACAGCTCGGGCGCTGTATCTGCGGGGAGGAAGCGCCTTATGTGACGGAGGACTTCAGTGTCTCGCTGGCAGATACGGTAGACAGGATTCTCGAGAGGATAGGCTATTGCAAATAAAGACGGTAAATTTTGCAAATAAAGTCCTGTTTTAAAAGGCAGAGATAAGTTATACTTCATAATAAAGAGGGAAGAAAAGCGCAGGCGGGCGCGGAAATGAGGGACTGATTATGGCAAATTACTATCTGGCAGTGGATATCGGGGCATCCAGCGGGCGCCATATCCTGGGCTCTGTGGAGAACGGGAAAATCGTGCTGGAGGAGATCCATCGCTTTGAGAACGGCATGGTAAAAAAGGACGGTCACAGATGCTGGGATACGGAGCATCTGTTCCGGGAGATCAAGGCCGGCATCAAAAGGTGCAGGGAGATCGGCAAAATTCCCGTGAGCATGGGGATCGATACCTGGGCGGTGGATTATGTACTGCTCGATGAGAAGGATCAGGTGCTCGGCAATACATACGGCTACCGCGATTCCCGCATGGACGGGATGGACGGGGAAGTGTATAAGATCATTCCGGAGAGGGATCTGTACGCGAGAACCGGTATCCAGAAACAGATGTTCAACACGATCTATCAGCTGATGGCACACAAGGTGCAGGAGCCGGAAATTCTGGCGAAGGCGAAAACGTTCCTGATGCTGCCGGATTATTTTCAGTTCCTGCTGACGGGCAGTAAAGTGTCCGAGTATACCAACGCGACATCCGGTCAGCTTGTGAGTCCTTCCACGAAGCAGTGGGATACGGAGCTGATCGAAATGCTGGGTTATCCGAGAGAGATGTTCCTGCCGCTGTCCATGCCGGGTACGGTGGTTGGAAAGTTTTCCGTGGAAGTGGAGAAGGAAGTGGGTTTCTCCTGCGAGGTGGTGCTGCCGGCGACCCATGATACCGCGTCGGCCGTGATGGCGGTGCCCACCCAGTCTGACGAGTGTCTCTACATCAGCTCCGGAACCTGGTCCCTGATGGGTGTGGAAAACAAGGAAGCGATCTGCAGCATGGAGAGCATGGAGAAGAACTTCACCAACGAGGGCGGCTATGAGTACCGCTTCCGCTATCTGAAGAACATTATGGGGCTCTGGATGATCCAGTCCGTGCGGCATGAGCTGGATGACGCTTACTCCTTCGCGCAGCTGTGCGATATGGCGGAGGAGGCGAAGGATTTCCCGTCCAGAGTGGATGTGAACGACAACTGCTTTATGGCGCCGGAGAATATGACCGAGGCGATCAAAGGGTATTGCCGCAGGACAGGACAGCAGGTGCCGGAGAGCATTGGGGAACTGTCCACCGTGATCTATCAGTCGCTGGCGGAGAGTTATGCGGCAACCGTGGAAGAGATCGAGGCGTTGACAGGGGCGCATTATCCTGTGATCAATATCGTGGGAGGCGGTTCCAACGCGGTGTATTTAAACAATCTGACGGCGGAAAAATCCGGCAGGACGGTCTGCGCGGGTCCCGGCGAGGGCACGGCGATCGGCAACCTGATGGCACAGATGATAAAGGCGGGAGAGTTCGCGGGACTGAAGGAGGCGAGGGCGAGCGTCTTTGAATCCTTCGGCGTGAAAACTTACAAAGCCTGATAAATAAACAAGCAAAAACAGGAGGGAACACAAATGGCAAAAAACTATGCAGCAGCCAAAGAAGCTTACGCGGCTTACGGCGTAGACACGGACAAGGCGATCGAGACTTTGAAGAAGGTACCGGTATCTCTTCACTGCTGGCAGGGGGACGATGTGATCGGCTTCGACCATGACGGTCCGCTGACCGGCGGCATCCAGACTACAGGCAACTATCCCGGAAAGGCAAAGACACCGGAAGAGCTGTTTGCGGATATGGACAAAGTGCTGTCCCTCTGCCCGGGCGCAAAGAAGATCAACGTCCATGCCTGCTACGCGATCTTTGAGGAGGACGGTTTTGTGGACCGCGACAAGATCGAGCCGAGGCATTTCAAAAAATGGGTGGAGTTTGCGAAGGAGAGAAACATGGGACTTGACTTCAATCCGACTTTCTTCTCCCATCCGAAGGTAAAGGACGGCCTGACACTGTCGAGCCCCGACGAGGAGACCAGAAACTTCTGGATCGAGCACGGCAGGGCATGTATCCGCATCTCCCAGTACTTTGCGGAGGAGACAGGAATCCCCTGCGTGATGAACATCTGGACCGGCGACGGCTTCAAGGATGTCCCGGCAGACAGAATGGGACCGAGAATGCGCTACAAAGAGTCCATCGAAGCGATCCTCTCCGAGCCCTACGATTTCGACAAGGTAAAACCCTGCGTGGAATCCAAGGTATTCGGTATCGGTGTGGAGGCATACACGGCGGGCTCCGCTGAGTTCGCGCTGAGCTTTGCGGCGGCGCACAAGGACAAATGCCTGCCTTTGATGGACAACGGTCACTATCATCCGACGGAGGTTGTCTCCGACAAGATCCCTGCGCTGCTTTGCTTCTTCCCGGAGCTGGCTCTGCATGTGACGAGAGGCATTCGCTGGGACAGCGACCATGTGGTAGTGCTGGACGACGAGACGAAGGAGATCGCGAAAGAGATTGTGAGAAACGACGCGCTGGATCGTGTCTACATCGCGCTGGATTACTTCGATGCGGCGATCAACCGTGTCTCCGCATGGACGACCGGTTTCCGGAGTATGCAGAAAGCGCTTCTGATCGCGCTGTTGACGCCCAATGCGATGTTAAAGGAATTGCAGGATAAGTCACAGTTCACGAAGCTGATGGCGATGCACGAGGCGGTAAAATGCCTGCCGTTCGGGGAAGTCTGGGAGCGGTACTGCGAGGAGTGCGGCGTGAAGGGCGAGAACGAGTGGTTTGAAGAGATCGAGAAGTATGAGGCGGAAGTGCAGTCCAGGAGAGCATAGAGAAAAATAGTTGGCCCGGGCACCGGATTTCTTTTACAGGGAAATCCGGTGCCCGGCTTTTTTTGGTAGTTTAATTTGACATTTACATTGAAAATTTTGTCATTTTCCACTAAAATAGAGGAAAACAGGACAAATGAGGGCGGACAGAATGAAGATAGGATTTGATCATGAAAAGTATGTAAAAATACAGTCCCAGCATATCCGGGATCGGATAGCGCAGTTCGGGGACAAGCTGTATCTGGAGTTTGGCGGCAAGCTCTTTGACGACTACCATGCGTCGCGTGTGCTGCCGGGCTTTATGCCGGATGCAAAGTTAAAAATGTTGATGGAGCTCTCCGATATGGCGGAGATCGTTTTAGTCATCAGCGCGACGGATATCGAGAAGAACAAGGTGCGGGGGGATCTGGGGATCACCTACGATGTGGATGTGCTGCGTCTGATCGGAGAGTTTGAACGGCGGGGGCTTTTGGTGAGCAGCGTGGTGATCACGCATTTCAGCGGGCAGGCGGGCGCGGTCCAGTTTAAAAACCGGCTGGAAAAAAAGAATATCTGCGTCTATATGCATTACATGATAGAGGGATACCCCTCTAACGTTGGGCTGATCGTCAGCGAGGAGGGATTCGGGCAGAACGACTATATCGAAACGACGCGCCCCCTGGTGGTCGTGACGGCCCCCGGACCGGGCAGCGGAAAGATGGCGACCTGTCTCTCCCAGCTCTATCACGACAGCCTGCGGGGGATCAAGGCGGGTTATGCGAAATTCGAGACGTTCCCGATCTGGAATCTGCCGCTGAAGCATCCTGTCAATCTCGCCTACGAGGCGGCTACAGCCGATCTGAACGATATCAATATGATCGATCCGTTCCATCTGGAGGCCTATGGGGAGACGACCGTGAACTATAACCGGGATATCGAGATATTCCCGGTGCTCAGCGCGATCTTCGAGGGGATCTACGGGGAGTGCATCTATAAATCGCCTACGGATATGGGCGTCAACATGGTGGGAAACTGTATTGTGGACGATGGGGCGTGCAGGCAGGCTTCCTGCATGGAGATCATTCGGCGCTACTATACGGCGGCGGGGAAAGTGGTGAAGGAGGAGGCCTCTGAGAACGAGATCTACAAGATAGAGCTTCTGATGAAGCAGGCGAAGATCACGACGGCCGACAGAAGGGTGACGGTTGCCGCAAAAAAGAGAGTGGAGGAGACGGGACTGCCGGCCGCTGCGATCGAACTGCCGGACGGCCATATTATCACCTCAAAAACTTCGGATTTTCTGGGGGCGTCGGCGGCGCTTTTGCTGAACGCTCTGAAATTTCTGGCGGGCATCGGCCACGATGTGAAGCTGATCAGCCCGGAGGCCATCGAGCCGATACAGGAATTGAAAGTGAAGTATCTGGGAGGCAGAAATCCGCGCCTCCACACGGACGAAGTGCTGATCGCGCTGTCCCTCGCAGCCACCGGCGACAAAAATGCCCGCGCCGCTTTGGAGCAGCTTCCGAATTTAAAGGACTGTCAGGTACATACTTCCGTGATGCTCTCGGAGGTGGATATCAAGACCTTTAAACGGCTGGGAGTGGATCTCACCTGCGAACCGGTGATCAGCAAAAAGAAACTGACGGAGAAGATATAGGGAGATAATGACTCTATTTCCGCACATACTCCACCGCCGGAAGCCTTACCTGCACTTCGGTTCCGCGTCCCGGCGTGCTCTCGTAACAAAGCCCGTACTCCCTGCCGTACAGAAGCTGAAGCCGCAGGTGGGTATTATAGATACCGATATTGCTGCCCTTGCCGTCCTCGTAGGTGCCATCCAGGATAAAGGGCAGTTTTTCCGGCAAAATGCCGACGCCGTCGTCGGATACCACGAAGATGATATCCGCCCCGTCCATCCATGCCATGATGACGATGGTTCCCTTCTTGGAGTCTTTCTCGAAAATGCCGTGCTGAATGGAATTTTCCACGATGGGCTGCAGGATCAGTTTGGGTATCTCAAAATCCAGAATCTCATCCGGGACATCGATCAGGAAGGAGATCGTGTCCTCGTATCTCATGTTTTGCAGTTTCACGTACAGTTCCACATGACGGAGTTCTTCCCTGATCGAAGTGGTGATATTTTTTTTGGAGAGGGTCAGCTTGTAAAATTTGGAGAGGGTCTGCACCGCCAGAGAGACCTCCCTCTGCTTGCCGCTCTGGGCGAGCCAGTTGATCATATCCAGCATGTTGTAGAGGAAATGAGGATTGATCTGGGCCTGCAGGGCCCGCACCTCGGAGACCTTTAATTTCTCGGCGGTCTCGGTCTGTTCCTCGATCAGCTGATTGATGCGGCCCACCATGGCGTTATAGTTGAAGACCAGCTGGCCGATCTCGTCCTTGTCGGAGTTGTCCTGGAAGGGGACAAGGTTTTTCTCCCGGTTCTGGTTGATCTTTTCCACCACAAGGGAGAGACGTTTGGCGAGACTGCCGGACAGCAGGAGGGCGGTGACGCAGGCCAGAGCCACGAAGAGCAGATAGAGCACCGCGGTGTTGAGAAGTACCTGCTGCCCCTCGGAGAAGACGCTGTTTACGGGGATGACGGACACGAGACGCCAGTCTGTCTGGTCGATCTCCCGGTATCCCATGTACAGCTTTTCGTCAAGGATCGTGGTGGTGGCAAAATTCTTCGTGCTGCCCACCGCTTCCGGGATGGACTCGTAGCGCTTGAAATAGGTGCCGGCAAGACTCTTGTCGGAGGAGGCGATGACGGAATTTCTGCTGTTGATCAAATAGTAGACGCTGCCCGTGCTGGTCAGGTTTCGATGTAGCATATCTTCCAGATGGCTCTCCGAAAAATAGATGGCGATATAACTGCATTCCCCGTTGGGGTTGGCGAGATTGGTAAATTTCTGTATGTAGGCCAGGGAACCATACCTGTCGATCTCTTCCGTTGTCAGATAAAAGGAGGGGCAGAGCAGAGAAATACTGTCCGGCTGTCCGTCAAAAATACCGTGCCAGTAGCTTCCGGAAACTTCGTCGACGGAGGAGATGACGCCGGAAAAAGAGGGGGAAGAAAAGTCGATATCCCTGTCTGTGGGAATATAGATTTTTATTGCCGTAATAAATTCATGATCGATCAGAGAGTTGATATTGCTGAAAAATTCCAGAGCCCGCAGGCTGTTCTGCTTGTCGTAGAGATAGCCGTAGACATCCGGTGTGTAGGTGGCCTCGGAGAGAAACGGGTTGGAAGTAATGCTGTCCATGGACAGGCGCAGCTGACTGATGGTGGCTTCCAGCGTGTCCGCTGTCTGGCTGACTAACGCCTGTTCCGACTCGATGGTGTTGTCCGTGATAATATGGGAGAGACGCCCGTACAGAAAGACAAAGACCACCAGTGTGGGGACAAGGACGAGGATCAGGTGGGTGATCATGAACTTGTTTTTAAATTTCATATCGTGCAGAAAATAGTGCACGGCGGAGGGATGTTTTTTCTTCATGTTAAGCCTTCCTGTTCCCGGTATTCGGAGGGAGACATTCCCACTTGTTTTTTGAACGTTTTTCCGAAATAATTGCCGTCGCTGTAGCCGACGCGGGCGGAGATATCGGTGATCTTGTATCTGGGATCGGTCAGCAGTTTTTTTGCCTTGTCGATCCTGAAATCCGTCAGATACTGGTTTAACGTCTGCCCGGTCTCATTTTTGAAGAGCGTACAGACGTAGGAGGATGAGAGAAAAACATGCTCGCTGATATCCTTGATGGAGAGTGTTTCATCCTGGTAATGGCCGGCTATAAATTCCTTGATCAGATAGACGGTGGAAGAGTTCTCGCTCCGGTTTTGAATCTGGGAGAAAAACTGCTCCGTCTTCTGTGTCAGCAATTCCTGCAGCTCATAGATGGATTCACATTCGGAAATATATCCCCAGAGGCTGTCCCCGGGTTCCTTCGCGGACGGGAGGACAAGGTTTAATATTTCGCAGGTATCGTTTATCAGCATAAAGAGTTTGTAGTACAGATCTTTCGCCTGGTTCGGAAGGACATTTTGGGGAGGCATCAGCTCCCGAAACAGTTCTTCCAGGAGAAGTTCGGTCTGTTTCTGGTCTTTGCGGAGAAGTGTCTCGGAGAGACGGCTGTCCATCTTCAGCGTACTCACATCAAAAAAGGTATCGTAAATCTCCCGGTGTTCGTAGATCCGGTAAGTGTTGTATTTCTGGAAGAAAGAATTCTGCAGTTCGATGACGGCGGAATTGTAGGAGTCGTGAATGTGGAGAGCCCCTTTTACGTTTTTCCCGAAAATAATATGGTAGTGCAGGGAAAGGGGGGAGAGGGCCTGCTCCAGCAGACGACCGAGGTTGTTTTTCCGGTTTGCCGTGTAATCGGAATGCCCCCAGACATGGTAAAAGTACAAAAGCCCCTGCCTGGTGGAATGGATCTCTTTCAGGTGAAGACCGTCGAGCACCTGGGACACGACAGGTTCCAGGATGGCAGTCAGAGCGTCCTGACTGTATGTATTGTGGTGAAACTGGATCAAAAAGGTGAAAAAGACAGTCTCCTCGTCCCGGGGAAAATCAAAGTCCAGATCCTCGGAGAGAAACGAGGAGGCCTCCCCCTTGGGCGCGTAGGCGAGCCTTGAGGCGAGGGCGGCGCGGGAGCGGGCCAGGGAGAGCGCCTTGGAGGAGGCGGCTTTTCTGCCGGCTTCCACAGCGGCTTTTGCCTCCAGCACCGTATCGGAGATCTCTTCCAGATCGATGGGTTTCTCCACATAACTCACGGCTTTCAGTTTGATGGCCGCCTTTAAATATTCTTTGTCGGAATAACCGCTCATAAAAATGATGCTGAGAGCCGGGTTGGTCAGCTGTAATTTTTCCGCCATCTCGATACCGCTCATATGGGGCATCCGCACATCGCTCAGAATAATGTCAGGCCGGAAAGTCAGTGCGGTCTCGTAGCCGTGCAGGCCGTCGTCGGCCTGCGCGACAGCGCTGATACCCAGTGATTTCCAGTCAATACTGTTCATCAGACCGTCTCTTGTCAGTTTTTCGTCATCCACGATCAGCAGTTTCATAGTCACCTCCGCCATGGATTTATTGTAGCATGGGGAGGAAAAAAAGAAAATGATTTTACCCAAAATCAAAAAAAAGTACGATGGCGCGGGAAATTTTCCGATGCTATACTTAAAACAACAAAGAATTTAAAACAGCAGAGATCCGCAGCCGTGTACTGGGAGGATCTCTGCGGAACTGGAATGGAGGAGATAAAGTTGTCAGAGTATGTACTTGAACTGAAGGGCATTACCAAGATATTCCCTGGCGTAAAAGCGCTGAACAATGTACAGTTTCAGTTGAAACCGGGCGAAGTCCATGCGCTGATGGGGGAAAACGGCGCAGGTAAGTCTACTTTCATCAAAGTCATTACCGGCGTACATAAAGCGGAAGAAGGCGAGATGTACCTGTTCGGCAAAAAAGTAGACTTCAAGGGACCGAGGGACGCGCAGCAGGCAGGTATTGCCGCGGTGTACCAGCACCCCACTTCCTATCCCGATCTCACGGTGACAGAGAATATTTTTATGAACCACGAGATCAAGAAAAGGGGGATTATCCAGTGGAAGCAGATGAATGAGGAGGCTCAGGGATATCTGGACGAACTGGATGCGGATTTTAAGTCCACAGCGGAGATGGGAGCCCTCTCCGTGGCGCAGCAGCAGATGGTAGAGATCGCGAAGGCAGTCTCCACCCGCGCGAGGATCATCATTTTAGACGAGCCCACAGCGGCGCTGACAGCAAATGAATCCCAGAAATTATATAAGATCGTGGATAAATTGAAGGAGAGCGGCGTTTCGATCATCTTCATCTCTCACAGGTTTGAAGATATGTACCGCCTCGCCAGCAGAGTTACCGTGTTCCGCGATTCCCAGTACATAGGTACTTACGATGTGAACGGCATCACCAACGCGGACCTGATCAAAGCCATGGTGGGCCGTGAGATCAACGATCTGTTCCCGAAACCGGAAGTAAAACCGGGCGAGGAGATGCTGCGTGTGGAGAACTTCTCCCGCGTGGGTTATTACAAGAATGTCAACTTCCATGTCCGCGCAGGAGAGATCGTGGGGTTGACCGGGTTGGTCGGCGCGGGCCGTACCGAGGTGGTGGAGAGCGTCTGCGGCATCACAAGACAGAGTGAAGGAAAAGTATTTCTGGAGGGGAAGGAAGTGGCGATCAAAAATCCCACAGATGCCATGAAAAACGGCATCATTCTTCTGCCGGAGGACAGACAGAAGACGGGGCTTATCCTGAGCTGGGGACTGGGCAGGAATGTGACCCTCCCGATCGTGAAAAAGCTTTCCAACAACGGGTTTACGAACGATAAAAAGGAGCGCGAGCTCTCCAGGAAATTCCTGGAGGATGTGGACACGAAAGCGGTGACAATATTTGATCCGGCGAGCTCTTTGTCCGGCGGCAACCAGCAGAAAGTCGTCGTGGCGAAGGCGTTAGCCCAGGACAATATGAAAGTCATCATCATGGACGAGCCGACCAAAGGTGTGGACGTGGGCGCGAAAGCCGAGATATACGCGATCATGGGCGAGCTTGCACAGAAGGGCTTTGCGATCATCATGATCTCGTCCGAGATGCCTGAGATACTGGGCATGTCCGACAGAATCTACGTCATGTGCAACGGCCGTGTGACCGGCGAGTTGAGCCGTGAGGAGGCGACGCAGGAGACGATCCTGGAGTTTGCCATGGAAAAGGGCGGCAAGAAAAAGAGAGAGGAGGCTGCGAAATAATGGAAAAGAAATCTTTGTTGAAGAAAATCACAGGCTCCCGTGAAGCCAGTCTGGTTATCGTACTGATCGTCCTGTGTATCGCGGTGACGATCAAGAGCCCGAACTTTATGTCGGCCCAGAACATTCTGGAAATTTTGAAGAACAATGCGGTCATCATGATCATGGCGCTTGGTATGCTCTGCGTACTGCTGATCGGCGGCATCGATATTTCCATCACATCCACGCTCGCCTTTGCGGGTATGACCATCGGCATGATGTACAAATACGACATGATCGAGAGCACTCTGCTCGGCTTTGCCATCGCCACGGCGATGGGCGCGGTGTGCGGACTTCTGATCGGTGTGATCATCGCCTACGGCAAGGTGATGCCGATCATCGCCACGATGGGCTTCATGTATATTTACAGGGGATTTGCCTACCTGGTGGCCCAGGATCAGTGGGCGGGCGCGGACGCGCTGGGCAGTTTTAAGGATTTTACGCTGAGCAATTCCCTGAGCTTTGGACTGATCAACAATACGATCACGGTGGCGATCGTCTGCTATATCGTCTTCTTTATCGTACTGAAATGGACGAAATTCGGGCGCTGCATCTACGCGGTGGGTTCCAACGCCGAGGCGGCGGAGATATCCGGTATCAATGTGGCGGCGATCAAGACGGCAGTGTACACGATCATGGGCACGTTGGCCGGTCTGTGCGGCGCTCTGGCTACTTCGGTCTACGCGTCGGCTCAGCCCAACATGCTGACCTCCAAGGAGATGGATGTCATTGCGGCCTGCGTGATCGGCGGCGTGAGCATGAACGGTGGGCGCGGCAGCGTACTCGGGGCATTGCTCGGGGCACTGGTGTTATCGGTTATTTCCAAGGCGCTTCCGCTCGTGGGGATCAACGCCATCGCGCAAAATACGATCAAGGGCGTCATCATTGTGGCGGTTATCGTACTGAACGTACTGACCCAGCGCATGATGGATAAGGCGAACCTTGAAAGCAGAGAGATGTAAGGAGGGGAAAGAATATGGCAGGAAAATCAGGAAGAACAATATCTGCAACTCCCGATAAGTCGCTGAAAAAAGCGCTTTTGAGCTGGGAAGGCATGCTGTTGCTTCTGTTTATCGCAATCAATATTTTATGCAAATGCATTTCTCCGGTTTACACTCTGACGAATGTACTTCGCGAAATGCCAAAGTATCTGACGGAAATCTTTTTACTGTTTCCGATGGCGTATATTCTGCTGATGGGGGAGATCGATATCTCCGTCGGTTCCACAGTATGTCTGGCAGCGACAATGGCCTGCCTCTCAAGCAACGCGGGAGTTCCTTTTATCGGGGTCCTGGCGGTAGGCTTGCTTACCGGAACGGTTTGTGGTATGATAAACGGGTTTTTGGCAACAAGGTTCAGAGAGCTGCCGACGATGATCATCACGCTGGGGACACAGATCGTGTTCCGCGGTATCGCGGAGATCGCCCTGGGAGACGGCGGTTCCGTCTCTCTGACAAACGCTGACGGATTCCGAATGATAGCAGGGAAGGTCGGACCGGTTCCGTACATGTTCTTTATCGTGATTCTCTGCGCGGTCCTCTTCACGGTGATCGCCGAGAAACGGGTATTCGGCCGGAGCCTCTACGCGATAGGATCCAACTCCAGGACGGCGTTTTATTCCGGTGTGAAGGTAAACCAGATGTTGTTTATCTCCTACACGGTTCTGGGGCTCCTTGCAGGTGTGTCCGCGCTGTTCCTGACAAGCGCGACCTACGGTGCGAACACCACCACGGGTAAAGGGTTTGAGATGGACGCCATCGCCATGGCGGTGTTCGGCGGCATCTCCACAGCCGGCGGAAAAGGGAAACTTGTGGGCGGCATTATCTCCGCGTTTACGATCACCTGCCTGCGTGTGGGCCTTGGACAGATAAATATGAATCCTCAGGTTATCCTGATCATCCTGGGTGCTCTGCTGATCTGTGCAGTTCTTCTGCCGAATATTTCCCAGAGCATTTCGGACAAAAAGAAAAAGGCTTCCAGAGCCTGAATGATGCGGTATCTTCCTCGGATCGAGGTTGATATAGAAACTATTAATAAATTTTTAAGGGAGGACCTAAAAATGAAGAAAAAAGTATTAAGTGCCATTCTCAGTGTAGCAATGGTAGCGGCACTTCTGGTTGGCTGCGGCAACGCTGCAGAAGAGACAGAAGCACCGGCAGCAACAGAAGAAGCACCTGCAGAGGAGGCTCCGGCCGAGGAAGCGGAAGCACCAGCAGAGGACGCTGCACCAGCAGAGGACGCTGCAGCAGGCGGCGGTACATACGCATTCGTATCCAAATCCGCAGGTAACCCGTTCAACGAGAGACAGGCAACCGGTTTTGAGGAAGCGGTGGCAGATCTCGGCGGAACAGCTATTATTCAGCATCCCGAATCCGCTACGGCTGATGCACAGATCACAGTGATCCAGTCCCTGATCTCTCAGGGCGTTGACAGCATCTGTGTGGCAGCGAACGACGAGAACGCTCTGTAGGCAGCTCTGGAAGAGGCAGCGGCAGAAGGCATCAAAGTTTGTTCCGTTGACTCTACCGTAAACGTAGCAAGCCGTTTGACACACGTAAACCAGGCAGGTGTTACCGAGATCGGTCAGTGCCTGATGGATGCAGTTTATGATATCACAGGCGGCGAAGGCCAGTGGGCTATCCTTTCCGCTACATCTCAGGCGGCAAACCAGAACGCATGGATCGAGTCCATGAAGGAGATCATGGCAGCAGACGAGAAGTATGCGAAGCTTGAGCTGGTAGAGGTTGCTTACGGCGATGACGAGCCTCAGAAATCCACAGACCAGACACAGGCTCTGTTGCAGAACTATCCTGATCTGAAGGTGATCTGCGCTCCTACAACAGTTGGTATCGCAGCGGCAGCTAAGGTATTACAGGACCAGGGATCTTCCGTGAAGCTGACAGGCCTCGGCCTTCCTTCCGAGATGGCTGAGTACATCGGCGATGACGATGCTCATTCCTGCCCTTACATGTTCCTGTGGAATCCTATCGACCTTGGACGTCTGGGCGCATACACATCCGCAGCACTGGTGAACGGTGATATCACAGGCGCGGAAGGCGACACATTCACAGCAGGCGATATGGGTGACTATACAGTAGTGAAAGCTGGAGACGGCGGCACAGAGATCATCCTCGGCGCTCCTTTCAAATTCGATCCTTCCAACATTGAAGAGTGGAAAGAAGTTTACTAAATCGAAACGTTTATGCGGGACCGTAGAGATACGATCCCGTGTATTTTTGCTTATAATATAGAGAAAAAGTTGGGATATTAATATGAAAAAGAGATGGACAGCGGTTATCATTGCCTTTAGTATGGCGCTATTGTCTTCCGGCTGTGGCTCTGTGGGAAGCGATAATACGGAGACAGAGATCACGGAAGATGCGGCCGGGAGCGGCGACGGAACAGACGGTGTGGGAATAGAGGACGTGCTGGGCGATATGACGGTCGAATACAGTGAGGCAGTCGCGGCGGCTCTTTCGGGATCGTGGAATGTGGAAGGGGAGGAGGAAACCTATGTGTTTTCTGCCGACGGAAGCGGCGGGCACGGTCTGGAGGGAAAACAGGAAAAGTTTCAGTACACCTGCGGCTTTGATGAGGAAAATAATATTCTGGTTCAGATCACGACAGAGGAGTCGGAGGAAACGTACCGGATCTCTACCGATGAAACGGGATATCGATTATATATGGAAGCTGCAAAAAAGGATAGGGAGAGAAAAATACTGACTCCAGCCGGTCTGGAGATCCTGGATACGGAGGACGAGAGGGTATCGGGGATTTTGGGTATATGGGTGGACGACAGCGGGAACAGATATGAATTTACAAAAGACAGTAAATTTCGGATCCTGACGTCGGAAAACAACGACGGTACTTTCAGCGCGGCCGACAAAAAGGAAGAAATGGTACAGGAGATCTGTATTCGGGTGGCAGGCGGAAGTCTGAAGTATGAGTACAGCCTGAAGGATGACGGGAAAACGCTGGAGCTTTACAGCAGAGACGCAGAAAGTTTTTACTATTGGCACAGGGAAGAATAGCAGGGATCGAAAAAGCCGGAACGGATAAGACAGTATTGTAATAAATCCTGCCCGCCGGGCATAAGATGTAACAAAGCATGGCGGGGGGATCTTTTATATGACGAAAAACAAATCAAAGACTTGCGGAAAGCCCGAAATTTACGGCAAGTCCGGCGATTTGCTTCATGAGCGTGTCATTGCTGTGGCAGGCTATATTGTAGAGAATAATGCGACGGTAAGGCAGACGGCAAAAGAATTTGGAATCAGCAAGAGTACGGTGCACAAGGACGTCACAGACAGACTTACCGCAATAAATCCGGCTCTGGCAAAACAGGTGAGATCGGTACTGGATGTGAACAAATCGGAGCGTCATATCCGCGGCGGTCTGGCGACAAGAGAGAAATATCTGCATCAGCATACAGCGGAATAAATGATAGAACAAAATGCCAAAACTATCGGAAAGTTTCTTTTCGGTAGTTTTTTGTTGGACTATTTTGGAAAAGTGATCCCGCGGCCCGTATTTGGAAAGATAAGCGCTGCGGCGAGGTCCAGGACGAACAGCAGGATCAGCGCGACAAGAATATTGTTTCTGATTTTGGACGGAATGCCAAGCCACAGGTTTTCCAGAAGTCCCGACAGCAGACATATCCAGAGAACACCGGCGATACCGATTCCCAAGGCGGATGCAAGGCAGATGTAGCCCAGGAAGTTAAGCGGATAACCGCTGTAGTCCCAGTATCTCAAGTCCCAGAAAGTCTCTAGTATCCATCCGATCGCCAGTTCCAGAGAAGTCCCGAGGAAAAGTGAATACAAAAATACTTTTGCGGGGTGCCGCCTGTATCCGGAGAGCAAGAGGTACATCAAAACGGCTCCGCTGCCGTAGACAGGAAGCCATGGTCCATAGAGAAAACCGCGGTTTCGCAGATGTCCTTCTTTTATAAAGAAAATCAGGACTTCCCACAAAAACCCCGACAGTGACGCAGTAAAAAAATAAAAGATCAGTTTTGAAAAGTCTAATCGGCACACATGTTTTTTCATAGGGATAGTGTGCCCGAAATGTTATGATATTATGGAAAATCCGGAAAAAAGAAAATAAAACGAAAATGGACAAACAGGGGCATTCAGAGTATACTGATATCATATTTACTTTTGCAGCAGGAATACAAGCGATAAAACGGACAGGAGGACAGACGATGCAGCAGGAGATGATCATTGTCCTTGACTTTGGCGGTCAATACAACCAGTTGATCGCGCGTAGAGTCAGGGAATGCAATGTATATTGTGAAGTACATCCTTATAATATAAGCCTTGATAAGATCAGGGAGTTGCACCCGAAGGGGATCATTATGACGGGAGGGCCGAACAGCGTATATGCCGAGGGGGCGGTTCTCTGTGACAGAGAAATTTTTGAGCTGGGAATACCGGTTCTCGGCATCTGCTACGGATCCCAGGTGATCGCGCATATGCTGGGCGGCGAGGTCGCGGCAGCGCCGGTCAGCGAATACGGGAAGACGGAAGTGGACGCAGATACATCGGCAGTGCTGTTTCGGGATGTGGCAAAAAAGACGGTCTGCTGGATGAGCCATACGGACTATATCGGGAAAGCCCCGGAGGGATTTTCCGTCACGGCGCACACGCCTGTCTGCCCGGTGGCGGCGATGGAGGATGCCGGACGCGGTATCTTTGCGGTGCAGTTTCACCCGGAGGTTGTGCATACGGTGGAAGGCATGAAGATGCTGAGAAATTTTGTGATGGATGTCTGCCGGTGCAAAGAGGATTGGCGTATGGATTCCTTTGTGGAGACTTCCATCAGACAGCTTCGCGAAAAAGTCGGAGACGGCAGGGTGCTCTGTGCCCTCTCCGGCGGTGTGGACAGTTCCGTGGCGGCGGTGCTGTTGTCAAAGGCAGTGGGAAAACAGCTCACCTGCGTCTTTGTGGATCACGGACTGCTGCGCAAGAACGAGGGGGATGAGGTGGAGGCCGTTTTCGGCCCCGGGGGATCTTACGATCTGAACTTTGTCCGCGTCAACGCGCAGGAGCAGTTTTACGAGAAGCTTGCCGGTGTATCCGAGCCGGAGAGCAAGCGCAAGATCATCGGTGAGGAGTTTATCCGTGTCTTTGAGGAGGAAGCGAAAAAGATAGGGGCGGTGGATTTTCTGGTGCAGGGGACGATCTACCCGGATGTGATCGAGTCCGGACTCGGAAAATCGGCGGTGATCAAGTCCCATCACAACGTAGGGGGACTGCCGGATCATGTGGAGTTCAAGGAGATCATCGAGCCTCTCAGGCTTTTGTTTAAAGATGAAGTGCGGCGCGCCGGGCTGGAGCTGGGGATTCCGGAGTATCTTGTCTACAGACAGCCCTTCCCGGGACCGGGGTTAGGTGTCCGGATCGTCGGCGAAGTGACGGCGGAGAAGGTGCGCATCGTGCAGGACGCGGATCATATTTATCGGGAGGAGATCGCGAAGGCGGGATGCGATAAAGGACTGGGGCAGTATTTCGCGGCGCTGACCAATATGCGGAGCGTGGGCGTTATGGGGGATTTCAGGACTTATGACTATGCAGTGGCGCTCCGGGCGGTGAACACCAGCGACTTCATGACGGCGGAGTGTGCGGAAATACCGTTTGAGGTGCTGCAGAGGGTGATGAACCGGATCATCAATGAGGTGAAGGGGGTCAACCGGGTGCTCTATGATTTGACGAGTAAGCCGCCGGGGACGATTGAACTGGAGTAGTAAACCGAGCACCGGGAAGCCAAGGAGGTAAAAAGTGAAGCGCTGCATTGTAGTAACCGATATAGTCGCATAATAATTATCAGAACACGGAGGATTTTAAAATGGCTATATCGGAGAATAAAATTTATCCCAGGACAGGTGATGCCCAAACAGTCTATTTAAAAAATGTAATTGCCAATGACAGAATTAAAATTGGCGATTATACAATGTACAATGATTTCGTGCATGACCCGCAAGAATTTGAAAAGAATAATGTATTATATCATTACCCGATTAATGGAGATCAGCTGCAAATCGGTAAGTTCTGTTCTATTGCCTGTGGAGCAAAGTTTCTGTTTACCAGCGCAAATCATGCAATGTCTTCACTTTCAACATATCCATTTCCGATATTTTTTGAGGAGTGGGGATTGGATGTAAAAGAGATTACAAGCGCATGGGATAACAAAGGCGATATTGTGATCGGCAATGATGTCTGGATTGGTTTTGAAGCGGTTGTTCTATCCGGTGTAACGATTGGTGATGGAGCGATTATTGGTACACGGGCAGTTGTTACAAAAGATGTGCCGCCTTATACGATTGTCGGAGGCGTTCCTGCAAAACCGATACGAAAACGGTTTTCGGACGATGTGATTTCTGAATTATTGAAACTTCAATGGTGGAACTGGTCTGAAAGCAGGATTAAGAAAAACATTACGGCGATTCGATCAGGCCGTATTGAGGATCTGGAATAACGGCCGGTATCATGTAAGTTAATGAAGACAGGGGAGATGTAGTAATATGGCAGTTCGCAGTATCAGGCGGATTGCCATATTTTTGTGGAAAAATGGGTGCTTCTGTGGTAATGTATAAGGGCAAAGATAAAAACACAACGCAAGGCAATCTTGCAGAACTGCAGGTAGTCCAGTCGCACCGATTTGGTGTAAGTAGCTCTCCCTCCTTAGGGTCGTCTGTTCTTTGTTCATTACAAATATTTTAAGGAGGATTTGTCAATGGACAAAATCAACAAGTTGATTTCCGTTTTGGGAAAGCTATCCATGTGCAAAGTTACGTTTGGAGCAGAGCCAAAAGACTATGAGGTTTATGATTTTGTTTTGAAGAATTACTATCGGCTACGATTTAGTCCGGCTGTGGCAATTGATGTAAAAGAAGCCGGTCGCAATCCTAAACTGAAGTGAAGAAACAAGTTTTGCAAGGTTTTTTGGATGTAAATAAATGCAAAATGATATTTTGTACCTTTAACCTCCAAAATGGATTGCTGATTTGTAGGAATTTACGAAAGGGAATATTATGACATATACAGAAAAGGAAATTAGTTATGCTGATTATGTAAGGCTAAGAGAGTGTGTTAATTGGAATAATTTTTTTAAGGAACAGACTGAAAAATGTTTGAAAAATACATTGTATTCAATAGAAGTTATAGATGATAATTCAATTATAGGGATGGGAAGATTGATTGGCGATGGAATGTATTACATGATGGTAGATATTATTGTTGAACCGAGGTATCAAGGTAAAGGTATCGGAAGTAATATTGTTAATAAATTGATAGAATATGTTCATAGAGAAACGCCCGTTGGCGGTCGTTCAAGTATTCAACTGATTGCTGAAAAAGGGAAAGAAAGTTTTTACGAAAAATTGGGATTTAAATTTATTCCGCATGAATTTTGTGGAAGTGCTATGCGAAAAGTAATTCACAATTAAGTATTTGAGTGATAGTAATGAAAAATAGATTTTGTGTAAAATAAAACTGTGTAGTTAATCTGTGAGGATTTGCCATAATAAATGCGTGGCAACATTTGCATTGTAGTAACCGATATAGTCGCATAATAATTATCAGAACACGGAGGATTTTAAAATGGCTATATCGGAGAATAAAATTTATCCCAGGACAGGTGATGCCCAAACAGTCTATTTAAAAAATGTAATTGCCAATGACAGAATTAAAATTGGCGATTATACAATGTACAATGATTTCGTGCATGACCCACGGGAATTTGAAAAGAATAATGTATTATATCATTACCCGATTAATGGAGAACTGTTGCAAATCGGTAAGTTCTGTTCTATTGCCTATCCATTTCCGATATTTTTTGAGGAGTGGGGATTGGATGTAAAAGAGATTACAAGCGCATGGGATAACAAAGACGATATTGTGATCGGCAATGATGCCTGGATTGGTTTTGAGGCGGTTGTTCTATCCGGTTGGGGAGTATGGCTGTAAATCATAATGTGGAGAGGTGCTATTTTGAAAAAAGTAATTTTATATATCCATGGAAAAGGCGGGAGTTATTTGGAAGCGGAACAGTACAGGAAAAATTGTATTGGATTTGATATGATCGGGATAGACTTCAATGAGTATCTGCCCTGGATCGTACAGAATCAAATTCAATCGGTCTATAATGAAGCGCGTGAAAAATACGATTATGTCTATGTTATTGCAAACAGTATAGGGGCTTATTTTGCAATGCACACTTTACAGAATTGTGATATTGAAAAAGCTTTATTTATATCGCCTGTGCTTGATATGGAACGTCTTATACTGGATATGATGAGCCTGGCAAATGTATCGGAAAAGGATCTATGTGAAAAAGAAGAAATTCCCACAGATTTTGGTGAGACATTATCGTGGAAATATTTATGCTTTGTCAGAGAGAACCCTATAGTATGGAATATTCCCACAGAAATCTTATATGCAGAAAATGATAATCTTGTATCCCGACGAACAGTAGATGAATTTATTGGCAGTCATAATGCAAATCTTACTGTTATGGAAAACGGGGAGCATTGGTTTCATACAGATGAACAACTCGCCTTTTTAAATGACTGGATGAAAAAGGCAATAGGTTAAATTTTTCTGTTTTGTGGTTGGAAAGTGAAGTAAGTTACTATATAATGAAAGAACAGTAAGAGATGACCGAATGGCAAAACAAAGGACAAGGAGGCTTTATCCTATGAGACAGGATCTGATCGTAATTTTGGATCTGGGCAGCACGAGCAATACCGTGATCGCCCGTGAAATTCGTGAACTCGGCGTATACAGCGAGATACATCCCCACGATATTACCGTGGATGAACTGAGGGCTTTAAAAAATGTAAAGGGAATCGTGTTAAACGGCGGAGAGAACCGTGTGGTTGACGGGAAGGAAGTGGAAGTCAGACCGGAGTTGTACGATATGGGCATTCCGATGATATCCATAGATTATCCCCAGTCAAAATGCAAGACGCAGCTCGCCGTCCTTCCGGATCAGGATACGCTGAAAAAGTTTATTTTTGAGGAGTGCGGGGCAGAGGCAAACTGGAATATGAAGAACTTCATTGAGGATCAGGTGGAACTGATCAGGCAGCAGGTGGGCGATCGGAAGGTACTTCTGGCGCTTTCCGGCGGCGTGGATTCGTCTGTGGTGGCGGCGCTGTTGATCAGGGCGATCGGACAGCAGCTTGTGTGCGTACATGTGAATCACGGCCTGATGCGCAAAAACGAGTCGGAGAGCGTTGTGAAGGTGTTCCGCGATGAGCTCCATGCGAACCTGATCTATGTCGATGCGTCCGAGCGTTTTTTGGGAAAACTCGAGAATGTGGCGGACCCGGAACAGAAGCGGAAGATCATCGGCGGTGAGTTTATCCGCGTTTTTGAGGAGGAAGCGAGAAAACTGGAAGGCATCGATTTCCTGGGGCAGGGAACCATCTATCCGGATATCATCGAGAGCGGTACAAAGACCGCTAAGATGGTGAAATCCCATCACAACGTGGGCGGCCTGCCGGAGGACTTAAAGTTCGAGCTTGTTGAGCCGTTAAAACAGCTTTTCAAGGACGAGGTGCGCGCCTGCGGCGTAGAACTGGGACTGCCGCATGACATGGTGTACAGACAGCCGTTCCCGGGACCGGGACTCGGCGTGAGATGTCTGGGAGCGATCACCAGAGACAGGCTGGAGGCGGTACGTGAGTCGGACGCGATCCTGAGGGAGGAGTTTGCGAGAGCAGGATTGGATAAGAAAGTGTGGCAGTATTTCACAGTCGTTCCGGATTTCAAATCGGTGGGGATGAAGAACAACGCCAGGGTATTTGAGTATATGGTGATCATCCGTGCAATCAATACCGTGGACGCGATGACGGCATCGATCGAGAAGATCGACTGGGATGTGCTGGAGAGGATCACGGGGAGGATATTGGCGGAGGTTGAAAATGTGAACCGGGTTTGCTATGACCCGTGTTTGCCACTTATAAGGTCTAAAATGGAGCCACAACGGCTCCATTTTT
>CANRWP010000024.1 GCA_947643595.1 uncultured bacterium
CGGTGGAGGAGTCCGGGCGCGCGCCCTGGAACGGTATGATGTGCCTGCCGAGAGTTGTGGAATATGAGGACGGGCATGTGTATTTTCGGGTGCATCCGGCGGTCGATCAGTATTTTGACAGAGAGGTTTTGGGGCGGGATATTTTAAACGGGGAGCCCAGAAGAATCCGGGTGACGTTGAAGCCCGGGGAGTGCCTCGATATCGGCGGGTTCCGGATCTGGGAGGAGAGCGATTTTATCCGCACGGACAGAAAGGCGGTGTTCGGCGATATCCGGGGACACCGGACGATGAGCAGTACGCCGAAGCTCCATGGCAGATACGGGCTGGATATCTTCGTGGAGCCGAACCTGATCGAGGTCTTTGTCAACGACGGCGAGTACGTGATCAGCAATGTCGTCTATGGACTGGGCGGCAGGATCTGCGGGAGGGTGGAGAAGATGTTTGCGGGGGAAGCCGGGGAATGATCTCAGAGGTATCCCATCAACTCTTCTATATCTTCCGCTGCAGTTCCCCAGCTGGTGGCAAACCGTACAACGGTATGCTCTTCGTCCGGGCGTTCCCAGATCTCAAAATCAACCTTTTTTTGCAATTCTTCTAACTTAACATTGTCCAAAAGGATAAACTGCTGGTTGGTGGGAGAGTCCAGGAAAAAAGAATAGCCCTTTTTGGCAAATCCCTTTTTCATAAGCTCTGCCATCTCAATGGCATGTCTGCTGATCCGGAAATACAGGTCGTCGGTAAACAGAGTGTCAAATTGGATGCCGACAAGACGCCCTTTTGCCATCAGTGCCCCATGCTGTTTGATCAGCGTGAGAAAGTGGCAGGGGGCGTTTTTATGTGGAAATACCACGGCTTCCCCGCAGAGCGCTCCGACCTTTGTGCCACCGATATAGAAAATGTCGCAGAGATCCGCGATCATGGGCAGCGTCACGTCGGTTTGGAGACTCATAAGGCCATAGCCGAGTCTCGCACCGTCCAGATACAGAGGGATTTTATAGCTGCGGCAGATCGAGGAGATGGCTTCCAGTTCCGCTTTAGTGTAAAGCGTGCCGTATTCCGTTGGGTGGGAGAGATAGACCATGCCCGGAAATACCATATGCTCACGGCTTCCATCATCCCAGAAGGTTTTCAAAAGTTCTTCCAGTTCGTCCGCCCGGATCTTGCCCTCCCATGCAGGGAGGGTTAATACTTTATGGCCCGTGTATTCCACGGCGCCGGCCTCATGAACGTTGATGTGGCCTGTCTGTGCAGAGATGACTCCCTCGTATTTTTGCAACACGGAGTCAATGACGGTGGCGTTGGTCTGAGTTCCGCCCGCCAAAAAGTAAATTTCGGCGTCCGGGCACCCGCAGGCCTTTCTAATCTTTTCCTTTGCGCTCTCGCAGTAGCGGTCGTTTCCGTAGACCGGAAGCTGCTCCATATTCGTCTCGATAAGGCGCTCCAAAATTTTCGGGTGTGCGCCCTGGGTGTAATCACATGTGAAAGACAGCATATCGGTTCTCCTGTGGTCAAAATCGTTTATGTAATACTCTTTTCAAACATCGGCACTAATAATCTCTGTATCGCCTGTAAATCACTCTTTGTTAAAGCCATATCGTTTCCTCATTTTCCTTTCTGACAGAGAGATTTAACACGTCTGGTTCTTGCTGCCGTTACGTTATTCGGTTCATTCAGCAAGGAGTCCGAAGCCGTAATGCATGCTCAGATACAAAAGCTTTTGTAATTTTTAAGAAAGGCTTTTGTTAAGATAATTAAGAATCTTAGAAAGGTTTCTTTGCCTGAATCTCAGTCTATCATAGACGCCTCTTTTTTACAAGGTATATTTAATCCTTTACAAATAAAAAATTACGAATCAGGCAGCACAGTAAAAAAGACGGATAAAGGGAAAGTCGGAAGCTCTGGCAGCTGTTTTGACAGTTTCGGGGCTTTCGGTAATTTGTTTTATTAATTTTCCTTGTAAAAAGGAAGCGGGTGTGGTAGACTGAGATTCAGGCAAAGAAACCTTTCTAAGATTCTTAATTATCTTAACAGAGCATTTCATGAAATGAAAGCTTTTGTATCTGAGCAGATACTGTATCTGCGGACTCCTTGCTTTGTAACTGAATAACTGATTGGCAGGGAGAAGATAGACGAAATGAATCTCTCTGTCTGACGTGAAAGAGAGGTAATGTATGGAAAGAAAAAGGAAAACAAGACAGACATTGAAAAAACGGAGGAGGGCGCTGAAATGGCATTGACAAGCAATGATTTACAGGCGATACAGGGGCTGTTGCTGCCGATCCATATACGCCTGGATGGAATAGACAACAGATTAGACGGAATAGATGACCGCCTGAACAGAATGGATGAACGTCTGGACGGAATGGATGACCGTTTGGACGGAATGGACAATCGTTTTGACAGAATAGAGAACAGACTTGACAGAGTCGAATCGGAGGTATCTTCACTAAAGAGCGGACAGCTGGAAATAAGAAAAGAACTGAAGGAAGTGGATCGTAAAGTTTCCGATACATATGATCTTGCGCTTGAGGCATGGGGGAAAAGCACGGAAAACAGGAGATGGCTTGAAGGAGAAAGCAGATTTCCGGCGAAAGTTCAGGGAGGGTGATAAGACGGCGTTGACGAACAGTGATCAACAGGCGTTACAGTGCCAGGCAGCGGATAAAAATCCGCGGTCCGGCACTTTTTCATTTCTGCAAAGGCGGAACTGTTGCAAAAATTTCTATCAAAAGAAAAAATTTTATATCTTTTTTCTTTCAGGTCAAAAAAATCTAAAAATCGGTAAAGCAATTCTATTCTAAATAAAAGTCGAAAAAGTTAAAATAAAACCATCAAAGATAACTTATTTTCGAAAGGAGAGGTCATGAAAAAGAGAGTTTTAAAAATGATCAGTTTAATGATGGCGGCAGTTCTGATGCTTGGCTGTGCGGCCTGTGGAAATTCGGGAGAGGGCGCAGCGGAGACAGGAAATGGTGATACTGCGGAGACGGATAATGAGGCGACGCAGCCCGCGGACGATGGCGAGGAAGCGACAGGCGATGAGAAGGTGACGATCACCTTATGGTCGCAGTTTTCAGATCCGAATTCCACCGATGGCAACTATGTTGCGTTTTACAATGCGCTGGAATCTATCAAGACGGATATGCCGAATGTGGAAGTGGTACATGAGGGGACGGAATCTGAGTCCTACAAAGTAAAGCTGAAAACAGCGATGGCAGGAAACGAACTCCCGGACGTGTTCTTCAACTGGGGTGCTGGCACGATGAAACCTTATGTGGATGCTGGGCTGGTACTGCCGCTGGATGAGTATATGACGGACGATGTGAAGAGCCGGATCCTGGGCGGTACACTGGATAACTTTATCTTTGACGGAAAGACTTACGGTTATCCCTACAGTGTGGCTGTTGCTTCGCTCTATGTCAACACGGAATTATTCGAACAGAATAACGTAAAGGTCCCCGAGACATACGATGAACTGCTGGAGGCGGTGGATGCCTTTAATGCAGCGGGTATCACTCCGATCTCTCTGGGTGAAAAGGATCTGTGGCCGGGGCTGATGATCTTTGGCATCCACGCCATCAGAATGGCAGGCGCGGAGGATTTCAATGCGGCGCTGAACGGCACAGGTTCTTTCGACACACCGGAGATGGCGGAAGCGGCAAAGAGAGTGCAGGAACTTGCTGCAAGAGGCGGCTTTGGCAGTAGCGCGATGGGGACATCGGAGGACGATGCGGTAGCGGCATTCAAGCAGGGAAGAGCGGCGATGATGTTTATGGGAAGCTGGTTAAACGGTGACTGTGAAGCGGATGACGCGGCGGTAAAGGGAAAAATATCCGTAATCAAGTTCCCTGTGATCGAAGGCGGCAAGGGCACCATCGACGAATTCCACGGCGGTTCCGGTGAGACTTTCCTTGTGAGCAGCAGCACGGAACACCCGGCAGAGGCGGCAGCGGTTGCACAGTATATCTGTGAGAAAATGTCGAAAGACCAGTATCTTGCAGGTTCCGGAATGCCTGCATGGGAAGCAGATATGGGCGATACGGCTGGCCTGAACCGTCTGTCACAGGAGATCGCGACACTGACGGCGGATGCGACTGGATATGTGTACTGGCTGGATTCTCTGACCGGCGGTTCAAAGGCAGATACGCTTATGAATGAGATTGCAAAGCTGATCGACGGTTCCGAGACGCCGGAAGACTTTTGCAAGAATCTGCAGGCACTGAACGAATAGACAGGCAAGTGAGTAAGCGGCGGACGGCCGAATGGAAATATCCCTGCGGCAGCCTTCCAGGGCGTCGAAGGGATATTTTTGTCTGTGCCGGCTGTCATACTGATAAAACAATGACAAATAGCGAGGGGTAAAAAGGAGGTATATCATGCAGAAAATGCTTGGAAACAAAAAGGCATATTGGATTTTTGTCATGCCGGCACTGGTGATATATCTGGTCATGGCGTTCATTCCGATCGCCATGTCCGGGTATTACAGCACGATGCAGTGGGATGGGATCGGTGAAAAAGTATTTATCGGCATTGACAACTATCTGGAACTGATAAAGGATGAGGCCTTTCTGCTCTCTGCGCGGAATTCCCTGATCCTTGCGGTGGCGTCGATCATAGGACAGCTCATACCGGCACTGTTTTTTGCACTTGTGCTGGCGAGGAATATCAAAGGGGAGAGGGCGTACCGGACGATCTATTTTATTCCGGTGCTGCTCTCCACAGTGGTGATCGGGCAGTTGTTCCTGAAGATATATAATCCGGATTACGGCGCACTGAATGCCATTTTAACGAGATTTGGCTTCGATGGGAAAGATTGGCTCGGGGATAAGCGATATGTGCTTGCGTCATCCTTTTTTCCGATCGTCTGGCAGTACATAGGGTATCATATGCTGATCCTCTATACGGGCATTAAGAGCGTACCGTCCGACATCTATGAGGCGGCGCAGATCGACGGGGCAAACGAGAGGCAGATCGCATGGCATGTGACGATCCCGCTGATCAAAAGCACGATGAAGGTGAGCCTGACTTTTGCGGTGATCGGCTCCCTGAAGCTGTTTGACCTGATCTGGGTTTTGACAAAAGGCGGGCCGCTCCATGCCAGCGAAGTGCCCAGCACATTAATGTATACGTCCATTTTTACAAGGATGGAATACGGAAGGGGAAGCGCGATGGCAATCTTTATCGTACTGGAATGCCTGCTGTTTTACTTCCTGATTGAAAAATTTTTTAAAGTGGAAAATACTACTTATTAACGGCAGGAGGCGGATATGAAGAAAAGTAAACTGACTGATATAAAACCGACAAAGGTTCTGCTCTATATCGTTTTGGCAGCGTTTGCTGTTGTGCAGATCTATCCACTCATCTTTCTGGTTTTCTTTTCCCTGAAAGATAACAATGAAATATACAGCGGAAACGTTATGGGGATCCCAGACCACTTCCAGTGGGGAAACTATGAAAATGCTCTGTTTAACGCGAATGTGGGGCATTATCTTTTAAACAGCATTTTTGTGACGGCGGTGGTGATCATCGTATCGGATGTTCTGGCATGTATGGTCTCCTACGCGATCGCAAGAATGCAGGTGAAGGCGAACCGCTTTGTGAAACTGTTTTTCTCGATCGGGCTGATGATTCCGATTCACGCGGTGCTGCTTCCGGTGTTTATCATGCTGCGGAACCTGAAAATGTTAGACACTTATCAGGCGATCATCGTACCTTATATTGCGTTTGCGCTGCCGATGGCGATCTTTTTTATGATCGGTTTTTTCCAGGCGCTTCCTCTGGAGCTGGAGGAGTCGGCCTTTCTGGACGGCTGCGGAATCTTCAGAACTTTCGCGGTTATTATCGTACCATTGGTGAAGCCGGCGCTTGCGACGATCTCCATCTTTACCTTTCTGTCCACATGGAACGAGATGATGTTTGCGATCACCTTTATCAACTCCGAGAAGTACAGGACGCTGACGGTCGGCATCATGCAGATGGTGGGACAGTATACGACGGACTGGGGAACCATGGGTGCCGGGCTTGTGGTGGCAACTCTGCCCACGGTAGTGATCTATCTGTTATTCAGCAAACAGGTGCAGAGCGGTATGGTGGCCGGCGCGGTGAAGGGCTGATTATTGTGGAACTGGGAAAAACAGCAGGAGCCCGCACGGTGCACAGGTAATTCATCGTGTGCCGGAAGGGGGGAATGCAGGACTGAAATAAAAAAACGGAACAGGAGAAAAGTAATGATGAAAATAGTTAATCCGATTTTGAGAGGATTTCACCCGGATCCCAGTCTGATCAGGGTGGACGACACCTATTATATCGCCTCATCCACCTTTGAGTGGTGGCCCGGCGTCAGGATACATGCATCGAAGGATCTGGCGAACTGGAAACTGATCACATATCCGTTGAGGGAGAAAAGGCATCTGGATATGTGGGGGGAGCCGGATTCAGGCGGAATCTGGGCACCTGACCTGTCTTACTGTGACGGGAAATTTTACCTGGTGTACACGGATGTGAAAGTGACGGACGGATCCTTCAAGGACTGTATTAATTATCTGATTACAGCGGAGGATATCATGGGACCGTGGTCCGATCCCATCGTATTAAATACGGCGGGATTTGACGCGTCGCTGTTTCACGATGACGACGGCAGAAAGTATCTGGTCAACCAGTACTGGGATCCCAGAAGCTTCCATCATCCGTTTTATGGTATCATGTGTACGGAATACTCGGAGGAAGAACAGAGGCTGGTGGGAGAACCGTGGGTGATCTACAAAGGAACAGCGGATCGTTTTACGGAAGGGCCTCACCTTTACAGAATCAACGGATACTACTATCTGTTTGTGGCCCAGGGCGGGACGGTATACGCCCATCAGGAGAGAGTGGCAAGGGCGGAATCTCTGTCAGGCACCTTCGAGACGCAGCCGGGAGAGCCGTTTCTCACGACACTGGATGCCCCGTTCCACTCTATCCAGAAAGCGGGACACGGTTCTCTTGTGCAGACAAAAACCGGGGAATGGTATTTTGCCCATCTGATGGGACGCCCGCTCCACCATCATACGGAATCCGTTGCCGAGGTGAGGGGATGGTGCCCTCTGGGAAGAGAAACCGGCATTCAGAAAGTAATTTGGGATGATGACGGCTGGCCCCATATCGTGGGCGGACATAAGGGCATGACGGAGGTGGAAGTTCCGGTGGACGCCGTGGAGAGCGGGAAAGATGAGATCAGCGGAAAAGATGACTTTGATGGAGATAAGCTGAGCCTTCATTTCCAGACGCTCAGAATTCCGCTTTCGGAAGATATACTGTCACTGAAAGACAGGCCGGGACATCTGCGGCTCTGCGGAAGACAGTCACTGGCGTCGGCTTTTCTGCAGGCTCATGTGGCGAGAAGGTGGCAGAGTTTTACCTTCGACGCGGAGACAAAACTCTCGTACAGACCGAAAAACATTCAGCAGTTTGCCGGGCTGAGCTGCTACTATAACACGAAAAACTGGTCATGCATTCAGGTGGGTCGGCATGAAAAATACGGCAGATCGATCGATGTGGTATACACGGATCTGGGGAAGACATACAGTGTATATCAGGAGGAACCGATTCCGGTGCCGGAGGATGCGGAATATATTTATCTGAGAGTACAGGTGAGGGGCATTTCCTACAGATACCAGTATTCCTTTGACGGGAAAACATGGCGGGATACCGCATACCGGTTTGACTCCGCGAAACTTTCCGACGAGTATATCAAAGCCGTTTATGACGCCGCATTCACAGGCGCCTTTACGGGAATGTTCAGCGTAGACGGACTGGGGACAGGACTTCCCGCCGATTTTGATTATTTTTCCTATCAGGAACTGGACATGGAGGCGGACGGAAAATATATCTGACCATGCCGCTGTTTAGCCGAAGGGATAACCGGCATTATTGTCACATCCCGCCCTTCCTGTAGTCCCGGATAGATTTTCCGGTATACTTTTTAAAACAGTTGCTGAAATAATAGGCATCCGGAATGCCGACCGCCTCTGCGATCTGGTAAGCTTTCAGGTCGGTTGTGCTGAGCAGTGCGATGGCCCGTTCCATCCGGAGTCTGTTCAGATATTTGGAAAAGCTGAAGCCCAGCTCTTTCGAGAAGGTGCGGCTTAAATAACTGTCGTTCATATGAAATGTTTCAGCTACGGAGCCGAGGGAGAGGGAGGGGGCGCTCAGGTTGGCCTGAATATACTGCAAAATTTCCCACAGCGCGGATTTGCTTTTGTTTGTCCTGCATTCGGCGATTTCTGCGGCAAGCCT
Source organism: uncultured bacterium (assembly GCA_947643595.1). Classification (GTDB taxonomy): domain Bacteria; phylum Bacillota; class Clostridia; order Lachnospirales; family Lachnospiraceae; genus 1XD8-76. Next base: position 8,275 of record CANRWP010000024.1, read on the forward strand.
GGTCAGAAAGATACCCGTCTGGTTTTGGAGATTCCGGCTGGAGGGCTCCAACAGAATCTGTATAAAGGAATTGCCGGGGTCGGAGAGCAGATCGTCCAGCGGGATACCGATATCGTTTGCCACGTTGACGGCGGAGGACAGCAGAGTCATGGATAATATGCGTGCATGTTCCAGACTGAGCAGGTTTCCGTCCTCTGCCAGATAGAGGGAGGGCAGCAGTTTCTGCACAGAGTCGGGCAGCCCTGCCTTGATATAAAATCTGATATCTTCCAGCTTGGCGGGAGATGGAGTAAAGCCGGTATTCTGTACATGGATGTCGTTCTGGTAGATGATGATAGGCTGATTGGGCATATACCGGCTGAATTTCAGAGATTCCAATGCCTCCTTGAAGGAGGTTTCCGCCTGATAGAAATTGTCGTAGCGATTTCCGATGCCGAATAAAATTTCGTTTCCGGAAGTCTGGTAAATACTGCGCTTTAACTGCTCACATAGAGTGACTACCCGTATTCCGGGGGAGTAGGTGAGCAGCACAAGGTGGTGGTTATTGTCTGTGAACACCTCCATATCTTCCGTCCCTTCCAGATACTTTTTGACAAATTCCAGGTTCTTCATATCCTGCAGAAGGCGCTCCTCCTCCGTCAGATTACCGGAATGGGAAGAGCAGGATTCCAGAAGTGTCACCTGAATGCAGGCAGGGATCCCATCGGGAAAATAGTAGGAGATCTGCTGTTCTGCGGAGGCGGAGCGGGTGCTGTTTTCACAGAATTCCAACAGAAACCGTTCCCGCAGAAAGGCATAATTCTTTTTTAAAATTTTTTTCAGATGATCGAATTCAAACCACTGTCTTTTTTCGTTTTCGATTTGTTCCCGCAGTTTTAAAAGAGTGGAAACGAGATCGTTTTTGTTGATGGGCTTTAACAGAAAGTTGGAGACGCCCAGGCTGATGCACTGGTGGGCATAATCAAAATCCTTGAAAGCGGTGGTGATAACGATCCGGATATGGGGATATTTTCTGGTCACGATATTGCTGAGTTCCATCCCGTCCATGTAGGGCATTTTGATATCGGTAAACAGGATATCGGGGAGCTGTTCTTCCATGACTGCAAGGGCGTCCTGCCCGGAGACGGCCTCCGCGATGATCTCCATATGCAGGGCACGCCAGTCGGTGCCGGTGAGCAGCATCTTGCGGGCCAGTTCTTCATCGTCCACAATAAGGACTTTCAACATTTCATGATTCATCTTATTTCTCCGTTTTGTTCAGTACACAAATAAATATCATGTGTTATTTGTCTCTGGAGCTCTGCTGCAGCGCTCCAGCGGTATGGTAAATGTGATTGTGGTGCCCTCGTCGGGGCGGCTGTCAATTTGGCAGATATCCCGGGTCTCATAGAAGATGCGCATACGTTCTATGGTTCCCTTTAAGCCGAAACTGCGGGTGGTGCTGTCCGGGCAGTCATTTTGTATCTGTTCCAGGACAGTCTGCGGCATGCCGACACCGTTGTCCGAGATGCGGAGAATGAGGAAATTTCCGTCTGTGCAGGCGCAGATTTTAATGACGCCGTAGTCGCAGGTGGGGATAATGCCGTGGTACAGCGAGTTCTCCGCCAGGGGCTGCAGGATGAGCCGCGGGATCCGACAGGAGAGCACATCTTCCTGCAGCTCGTATTCGTCGGCAAAAATAGCGGGGAAACGAACTTTTTGCAGTTTCAGGTAATTTCTCACAATATTGATCTCGGCGGACAGAGGAATGATCTTATCTCCCTTGCTCAGGCTCTCCCGGTAGTATTCGGACAGGGAAATGATCAGATCGTAGGCCTTCTCATTCTGTCCGGATGTCACGAGATAGGAGATCGCCCCGAGGCTGTTGTAGAGAAAATGGGGCTTGATCTGTTCCTGCAGCACATTTAACTCGGCTTTGCGAAGGCGCTTCTGTTCGGAGACTTTGGATTCCAGAAGTTGCTGTATCTTGTCCACCATATCATTGTAGGCATTTTGCAGCTGGCCGATCTCGTCCCGGTAAGGTGTTACATTAGCGTGGTTAAAATCTCCTGTCTCCGTTTTTTTCATAGCGTTTCTGAGCCGGTAGAGCGGGGCGGTGACAAAACGGTTTGTGCTGAACGCGATCAGCAGGAAAAAGGCAAAACTGATGAGCAGAATGATGATGGAGATCAGGATAAACGTTCTGTGCTGGCCGGTGAACAGATGATAGTTGACGGCGGCTATGTAATTCCAATCCATGCCAGAAGTCTGAAATTTTAACAGCAGATAGCGTGTGTGATTCAGACGCATGACTGTTTCTGCGGGAAGAGAGCCTGGGGAAGCGGTATTCTGGAGCCATAGATTCAAATCCTCGTTCAAGAACGGAAGAATGATGTCATTCCCGGAGGAGACGCAGAAATCGGTATAATTGCTGCCGTCTTCGCCGGCGAAGGAGAGCAGAGAATCCACGGAGATATTGATAAACAGATAGCCTAGAGGTCTGGCATCCTCCGTGCTGTTGATCAGACGGATCAATGTGATATAATTTTTGCCGTCCTCAAAGGACAGATAGCCGTCCGCATTGATCTTTAACAGGGGGGCTCCCTTTCTGGCACAGAGCTCCTCATACCAGGGAGCATCTTCGGGGGAGTCCATTTCTATGGAGGGAAGAGTATAGCGCGCCGCTCCCTCGTATGCGCCGGAAGGGCGCATGACAAGAATCGAGGAGGCGAGGGGCATGGATTCCATGGTCAGGTAGAGAGAATTGCGCAGCTGTCTGGAGAGGATGGCATGGTCGGATCGGCTTCCATCCTGGAGATAATTCTGAACTTCGGAGGTTCCAAGCAGATAGGTGGATGTCTTGGAGATCACGGCTAGGGAACTGTCCACGTTCTGCGAGACGGTCTCCACCGTCTGGGAAGTGAGTGTGGAGACTGTTTTTGACATCTCCCCGGAAAAAAATCCGTAAAGGATCAGCAGATTGCAGGAAATGCACAAAAAGATCAGGGCTGTGTAGATATATTTCAGTTTTGAGGTTAAAGAAAGATTTAAAAAGGCCTTTTTCATGCGTTGAAAGTACATATTGCCGCCTCCTGTCTGTATCTGTTCTTTTCATATATATAGATAGTAAGATTATAGCAAAATTGTAAGATCAGGGCAAGATGCGCTCCCCGCCTTAAAGAATCGGCTGAAGCGTCAGGTCCAGAAGGATGCCCGCTGTTACCGAGATAGTGTAGAGCAGCGACAGGATTTTCAGATTTTCCCGCAGCGAGTGGTTCGAGCGGAATAATACGGCCAGCCCCACGCCGGCTCCGGCGCACAGCCCTGCAATAGTGGATCCGAAACTCAGTCCGCCGGCCAGATAGAGTTCCGTGATCAAAACAGAGGCGGCGCAGTTGGGGATCATTCCCAGAAGGGCGGCGAGAAAAGGCTGAAATACAGTGTCTTTTCCGAGAAACATGGCCAGCTTTTCGATGCCTGCAAACTCCAGCGCGAGATCAAGACAGAAAGTGAACAGAAAAAGATAGACGGTCAGCTGAATCGTATGGAAAAGGGCGGGACGTAAAATTCCGTGGGAATCGCTGCAGCCGCAGTTTTTGCAGAACTCTTTCATCTGTGCGGTCTGCTTTCTTTTTGCAGACAGTATATCGGTCAGAAAACCGGCGCCGATGCCAATGATGATCTTCCATGCCAACAGAGAGAGGATCGCTTTTCCGCTTCCCGGATGAGCCATTAAAATGAGAACGGCCTCGTCCGAGGTGGAGAGAAAGACGGCGAGCAGTGTGCCGAGGGTGATAAATCCTCCGGAGTAGAGATTGGCCGCCGCAGCAGAAAAACCGCACTGAGGAATACAGCCGAGAAGCGCGCCGGCGAGAGGCGCCGTCTTTCCGACTTTTGCGAGGATCCGGTTGCTGTATCGGTTGGAATAGTGTTCTATGGCTTCCATGATCAGGAAAGCCGTAAATAAAAAGGGAAGAACCTTGAGCGTATCGAGGACCGCGTCCAATAAAGCTTCAAAAAACATTATTTTACCTCAATCAAAGAATATCATTATTAAGGTATACCATTTTTCCGGGAAATCGGCAAGCCATAATCTTTATGAAGGAAGATATAATGTTTTCCGGTATATATGGAGCCTTGGCGGTAATTGACCGCGTGCCGCAAAATGGGTATAATAGGGAAAAGCGGTGCGGGAGGCGGAGGCAGTGGAAAGAGCGGTGGACAACGGCGCAATATTTTCGGTTGTTACGGTGTGTTTAAATCCGGGAGAGAAACTGAATATTACACTGGACAGTATTTTAAAGCAGAGCTTTGAGGGGCTGGAAGTGATATTGAAGGACGGAGGCAGCGAGGACGGCGCCGCAGAGAGGTGGAGACGGGAGAATGCTTCCCGTCCGGGGGCCGAAAAGGTCAAAATTTTTGTGGAGAAAGACGCGGGTATCTATGACGCGATGAATCAGGCGGCGGCTCGCGCCTCGGGAAAATTTCTCCTGTTTTTAAACTGCGGGGACACTTTTGCGGATGAAAGTGTTCTGGAACGGGCTTATTGTGCGATAAAACAGGAGGAAGATGCCGGCGCGGACATGGACAGGCTGGTGATGTACGGGGATACCTGTGGAGAAAAAAACGGCGTAGTCATTGCGTCCGCCCCGGAAATCACCGGTTTTACCTGCTATCGCAACATTCCGTGTCATCAGTCCTGCTTTTACAGTGCGGCGCTGTGCAGGGAGAAACCCTACGATCTGCGCTACAGAATCCGCGCGGACTACGACCATTTTCTCTGGTGTTACTACAAGGCGGGCGCGATGATGCGTCATATGGGTTTTGCGGTTGCCGCCTATGAGGGCGGCGGGGTCTCGGAGGAGCGCGCAAACAGAGCGATGGATAAGCGGGAGCACGGACAGATCGTGAGAACTTATATGAGCGGCGGGGAATTGTTCCGCTATCGCCTTATCATGGTGTGTACGCTTGCTCCGCTGCGCACTGCCATGGCGGAGAGCAGAGCGTTCTCCGGGGTATATCACTGGTTAAAAGAAAAAATTTATGCTAAAAAGTGACATATGTCCTTTTTTCATGATAGAATAATTCTGTAAGATAAAATGACAGGTGTACTTGAGACGGGAAAGGAGGAGCGTTATGAATTATTCAGAAAATGCGGGGAAACAGTACCATATTCAGGTGGGCAAAGGCGATGTGGGAAGATATGTGATCCTGCCCGGGGATCCGAAACGCTGTGCGAAGATTGCGCAGTATTTTGACCGGCCCGAATTGATGGCGGACAGCAGGGAATATATTACCTATACGGGCTATCTCGACGGGGAGAGGGTGAGTGTGACTTCCACCGGGATCGGCGGCGCCTCCACTTCCATTGCGGTGGAGGAACTTGTGATGGCCGGGGCGGACACTTTCGTCAGGATCGGAACCTGCGGCGGAATGCAGAAGGAAGTGATGAGCGGCGATATTGTCATTGCGAACGGTGCGATCCGCATGGAGGGCACGAGCAAAGAGTACGCGCCGATCGAATTTCCGGCGGTGCCGGATATTCAGACGGTCAACGCCCTGATTGGGGCGGCGAAGGAGTTGGAACAGAAGTATCATGTGGGTGTTGTACAGTGTAAAGACGCCTTTTACGGGCAGCATTCCCCGGAGACAAAGCCGGTCAGCTATGAGCTTCTCAACAAATGGGAAGCCTGGAAGAGACTGGGGTGCCTTGCCTCGGAGATGGAGTCGGCGGCGCTCTTTGTGGTGGCGAGCAGTCTGCATGTGAGGGCGGGTTCCTGCTTCCTTGTCATGGCAAATCAGGAGCGGGAAAAACTCGGGTTGAACAATCCTGTAGTTCACGATACCGATATGGCGATCCGTGTCGCGGTCGGTGCGCTCAGGAATCTGATCAGAGAGGACAGGAAGGAGAAAAAATGAGTTATAAACGTATTTTTGTGATTGTGATCGATTCTCTTGGAGTGGGACAAATGCCGGACGGACCGAAGTTCGGCGATATCGGCGTCAACACGCTGGGACATATCTCGGAGGCGGTCGAAACGTTCCGCATTCCGAATCTGCAGAAGATGGGGCTGGCGAATCTGACCCCCTTAAAACAGGTGGCCGCGGTGGAGAAACCGCTGGGCTATCAGGCGATTCTGCGGGAGGCGAGCAACGGAAAGGACACGATGACCGGCCACTGGGAGATGATGGGCGTGGAGACGAAGACGCCGTTCCAGACCTTTACGGAGCACGGTTTTCCGCAGGATCTGATCGATGAGCTGGAGAAGCGCACCGGGCACAAGGTAATCGGCAACAGGAGCGCCAGCGGCACGGAAATTATCGAGGAGCTGGGGGAGGAGGAGATCGCCACCGGACATATGATCGTCTACACGTCGGCGGATTCCGTTCTCCAGATCTGCGGTCAGGAGGAGACATTCGACCTGAAGGAACTGTATCGTTGCTGTGAGATAGCGAGAGAGCTGACGCTGGAGGAGAAATGGAAAGTCGGACGCGTCATCGCCAGACCCTATGTGGGGAAGAAGAAAGGGGAGTTTGAGCGCACAAGCAACCGGCATGATTATGCGTTAAAACCGCCCTGTAAAACGGCCCTGAACGCATTGAAAGACGGCGGCTTCGATGTGATATCCGTGGGCAAGATCGTGGACATTTTCGACGGAGAAGGAATTACGGAGGCGCATAAGTCCAAATCTTCCGTTCACGGTATGGAGCAGACCATAGAGCTGGCGGACAAGGAGTTTGAGGGGCTCTGCTTTGTCAATCTGGTGGATTTTGACGCGAAGTGGGGACACCGGAGAAACCCGCAGGGGTATCGGGACGAGCTGGAGAAGTTCGACGAGAAGCTGGGGATACTTCTTGGAAAACTGAGAAAAGACGATCTTGTGATAATCTCTGCGGATCATGGCACGGATCCGACCTACACAGGATCGGATCACACGAGAGAGAAAGTGCCGTTTCTCGCTTACTCCGAATCCATGGAGGGAAACGGGAGGCTGCCGGAGCAGGGTACGTTTGCAGTGATCGGTGCGACCGTCGCGGATAATTTCGGCGTGAAGATGCCGGAGGAGACGATCGGGGAATCGCTTCTCGAGTATTTAAAATAAAGAAAAGGAGACAAAGGTATGTACAAAAAACTGATGGCGTGTGTGGCGAGCATAAGGGAGAAAACGGATTTTAAGCCGGAGGTGGCTTTGATCCTGGGCTCCGGGCTGGGGGATTATGCCGATGGCATCAAAGTGGAGGCCACGGTAAACTATTCCGATATCGAGGGATTTCCGATATCGACGGTGGCAGGACACAAGGGACGTTTCGTGTTCGGCTATGTGGGAGAAGTGCCGGTGGTGATCATGCAGGGGAGAGTGCATTATTACGAGGGCTATGCGATGTCCGACGTGGTGCTTCCGACCCGTTTGATGGGCATGCTGGGAGCAAAGAAGCTTTTTCTCACCAATGCGGCCGGCGGTATCAATACATCCTATAACCCGGGCTGCTTCATGATGATAACGGATCATATTACGACAGCAGTGCCCAACCCTCTGATCGGATCAAATATCGAGGAACTTGGCAGCCGTTTCCCGGATATGAGCGAAGTGTACAGTAAGCGCCTGCGGGATGTGATCCGCAAGTCAGCTGAGCAGTGTGGCATAGAGATAGAGGAGGGCGTATATGTGCAGCTGACAGGGCCGAGCTATGAGACGCCTGCGGAGATCCGTATGTGCAGAGGCTGGGGCGGTGACGCGGTGGGTATGAGTACCGCCTGCGAGGCGATAGCGGCACGGCATATGGGGATGGAAGTCTGCGGAATATCCTGTATCACCAATCTGGCAGCAGGTGTGTCTGACAGGAAACTGGATCACAAGGAAGTGCAGGAGACCGCGGATCGGGTATCTATGGAATTTAAGAGGCTGGTGACACAGATCATTGAGAATATGTGAGGCCGCGGTTTTCCTTTGTGCGAAAAGGGATCCGGGGCTTGTGAGTGAGTCGGTGATGAGAGAAGAGAGAAACGATTTTCTTTTGATCAATAAATACAGAACGGCACTGATGGGATTTGCGGCGCTCTGGATCCTGATATTTCATGAGTGGGTGCCGGTTTTTGAGGGCGGCGGAAAACTTCAGGCGGCGGAGGAGTTTGTGAAGCGGATTGGCTTCTGCGGCGTGGATATCTTTCTGTTCCTGTCCGGAATCGGAATGACCTATGCCATAAAAAAGACGAGAAGTCTGTCTGCTTTTTACTATAAAAGGCTAAAGCGCATTCTTTTTCCGTTTATCGCCGTGGCGATCGTGAGCGCTGTCCTTGAGGGATGGCCGATGGTAAAATTATTAAAATATGTATCGGGCGCGGCTTTTTATCTGGAAGATATATACCTGTTTTTATGGTTTGTGCCGGCTGTTTTGACACTCTATCTGCTGTTTCCGCTCTACTATCATTTTTTCGAGAGAGCGTCCAATAAAATAATATTTTCCGGCTGTATACTGCTCGTGTGGCTGTTGCTCTCCAATATGGCGAGGGGGACCACGAGGGCGGACCTGTATGGATTTACGAACCGGATCCCGATCTTTCTGATAGGGATTCTTATGGGGTATTTTTTCCAGAACAGGACTGTGATTTTTGACAGGTCGACATGGATATTTCTGGGATTAATGCTCGTTCTGGGACTCTACCTGGAATATTTGGCAAGCTACACGGGGATGTACATACTTGTTCCGGTTTCTGATTGCTGTGTTCCGAATATTCTGATAGCCGTTTCGCTTTCCTTTTTGCTGTGCAGATTTTTGGATCTGCTGCAGGAGAGCCGCCATATGTGGGGGTTAGGTGACTGGCTGATAAAGATATTCGGGTTTTACGGAAAATTTACACTGGAACTTTACTGTATTCAGGAACTGGCAGGGGAACGGATCCTGCCGGAGATTGCTGCCGGACACGGAAAGATTGTCACAAACCTGATCTTCTTTGCGATCGTCACAGTGATGGCATTCCTGATGAGAGCAGCCGGAAAATATTTCTGGAGGCTTATCGACGGGGGAGTGGGATATCTTCGCAGAGAGAAGCAGGACAATGTGGAGACGGTATAGAAAAGGCGGGGACAAAATTTTTGTCTCCGCCGTCTTTTTTACAGAAGTTTTATGCCTCTCGCTTCCATGGCTTTCATGGTCTCTTCCGGCCATATGGAGCTCTGTACTTCTCCGATATGGGCTTTCCGGAGGAAGAACATACAGATGCGGGACTGACCGATGCCGCCTCCTATCGTGTAGGGAAGTTCTTTTTCCAGGATGGCTTTCTGAAAGGGGAGCTCGGCGCGCTCTTCGCAGCCGGCCCTGGCAAGCTGCTCCCTCAGGGAGTCCTCGTCCACACGGATACCCATGGAGGACAATTCCAGCGCGATATCCAGCACCGGATAGTAGACGATGATATCCGCATTCAGCGCCCAGTCATCGTAGTCCGGCGCCCTGCCGTCGTGGCGCTCGCCGGAAGCTAACTTATCGCCGATCTGCATCAGGCAGACGGCGCCTTTTTCTTTGGTGATATAGTATTCCCGCTGCTTCGGCGTGGCGTCCGGATACATATCTTCCAGCTCCTGCGTTGTCAGAAAGAAGATATCTTTGGGCAGAATTTCTGTTATGTAGTCATATTGGATGGCCATATACTTTTCCGTCTTGCACAGTACGCGGTAAACATCCCGTACCACGTTCTTCAGTGTATCCAGGGTGCGTTCATCTTTGTCGATGATCCGCTCCCAGTCCCACTGGTCCACGAAGATGGAGTGGATATTGTCGGTCTCCTCGTCTCTGCGGATGGCATTCATGTCGGTGTAGAGTCCTTCGCCGTGGTGGAAGCCGTACTTTTTCAGTGCATAACGTTTCCATTTTGCAAGGGATTGAACCACCTCCGCCTTTCGCTCGTTTTGGTCTTTCATCGTAAAGTCAACGGGACGTTCGACACCGTTTAAGTTGTCATTCAGACCGGACTCCGGTGTGACGAACAACGGTGCGGATACTCTCTGCAGATGAAGCCTTTCCGTCAACAGGTTTTGAAAACAATCCTTGACCAGTTTGATCGCTACCTGGGTGTCATGAAGGTTTAACTCGGAACAGTAGTTTTCTGGTATGGTAATATTGCTCATAGCTTTTTCCTTTCCTTATACAAATGGGATCATGCAGTCATTTTATGCATGATACGTGTAAAAAATTTCCAAGTAATATTAAACACCTTTTTCCCTATATATGCAAGCAAAAATGTGGTAAAATTCAGGTAGGCAATGAGCAGTGCCACGAAGTAAAATGGCAAATCGGCTGCTTGCAGACGAATTTGACAGATTACGAAGTGATAGGGCGAAGCCCGTGAGCGAGGAAAACCGCAGGTTTTTCGAGCGTGCACTGCGCTCGCCAGGGAGCGTGCACTGCGTTTATCAAGGAGCATGCACTGCTCGAAAGCAGGAAAGAAAACAAAAGAGGCCCCATATATGGAAGTCATCACCTCGGTCCGCAATCTCGTAGAGTTTATTCTGAGAAGCGGCGATATTGACAACAGAAAAGCGGCGTCTCCTGAAAATGCGATGCAGGAGGGCGGCAGGATCCATCGTATGCTGCAAAGGCGTATGGGGGCTGATTATCATGCCGAGGTGACATTGAAGTATACACATCATACCAAACGGTATGATATTGTTGTGGAGGGCAGGGCGGACGGCATTATCGACGGACAGCTGGCGAGACGAATTTTAAGGGAAGTGCCGGTTTGTTTTCCCGGGCAGGAGAGAAATGTTCCGGCGATCGGGACAGAGGAACAGAAATTCTATCCTGACAGTATATTTGACATAGTTGTCATAGATGAGATCAAAGGGACTTACGCGGATGTCAGCAGGATGAAAGAGCCTGTCATGGTGCATTTGGCTCAGGCAAAGTGCTACGCCTTTATCTATGCGAAGCAGCATGACCTGCCGTTTATCCGTGTGCGGATGACTTACTGCAATATGGACACGGAGGAACTTCGCTATTTTTTTGAGGATTACCGATTTGAGGATCTGGAGAGATGGTTTGAACAGCTGATCTTTTCTTATCAGAAATGGGCGGACTACGAAGTGGACTGGCGGGAGAAACGACAGCGCTCCATCCGGGAGACAGTGTTTCCTTTCCCTTATAGGGAAGGGCAGAAGGAACTAATCACCTATGTCTATCAGACAATCTACCACAAAAAGAAATTGTTTATCGAGGCTCCAACAGGCGTCGGAAAGACTTTATCTACCGTGTTTCCATCCGTGAAGGCGATTGGAGAACAGATGGCGGAAAAACTGTTTTATCTGACGGCGAAGACTATCACCCGGACGGTGGCGGAGGAGGCCTTTGCCATCTTGAGGGAGGGAGGTCTGCTGTTCAAGACAGTGATATTGACCGCCCGGGACAAGATCTGTTTTTTGGAGGAGACTGAGTGCAATCCGGTGGCCTGCCCCTATGCAAAAGGGCATTTCGACCGGATAAACGAGGCGGTTTACGATATGTTGACTCATGAAGTCAGCTTTACGAGGGAGCTGATAGAGAAGTACGCGGAGAAGCATCAGGTCTGCCCCTTTGAGATGTGCCTGGATATGAGTCTGTTTGCGGATGGAGTGATCTGCGATTACAATTATGTTTTTGATCCGCATGTATATCTGAGGAGATTTTTTGCGGAGGGTGTGCGGCGGGATTATATTTTTCTCGTGGACGAGGCTCACAATCTGGTGGACAGAGGACGGGATATGTACAGCGCCGTGTTGAAAAAGGAAGATTTTCTGGAACTGAAAAAAGAGGTGAGAGGTTACGACAAAAGGATGGCCTCCCTGCTGGAGCGCTGTAACAGACAGCTCCTCACCTACAAAAAGGAGTGCGGGAACTACCGGATACTGGAGAGCGTCGATCCGTTTATCCTGGCGTTGAATAAACTGGCAGCGCAGATGGAAAAATTTCTGGAGGACCATGACGACAGTCCTGTCAGGAAAAGTGTGCTGGAGTTTTACTTTGAAATTTCGCATTTTTTGCTGGTTTATGACAAAATAAATGATAAGTATGTCATTTATGATGAGATGCAAAAAGATGGCAGTTTCACTCTGAAACTGTTCTGTGTCGACCCGTCCGGCAATCTGGAAGAGCGTATGATGCGGGCCAGAAGCAGTATTCTGTTCTCGGCCACATTTCTTCCGATCCAGTATTACAAAGGGCTGCTGGGCGGTGGGGCGGAAGATTATGAAGTGTATGCCTCCACGGTCTTTTCCCCCGAGAGGAGAGGACTTTTCATCGGTTCCGATATCACCAGCAAATATACGAGGAGAGGACCCGGGGAATATTTCCGGGCGGCTTCCTACATCAAGGAGATCACATCCGGGAGAGCGGGGAATTATCTGATCTTTTTCCCCTCCCACGCCTTTCTGAAAGAGGTCTATGAAGTATACCGGGAGACGTTCTATGAGGAGGAGCGGGAGGAGTGTGCCCTGCAGGAGGAGTATATGGGGGAGAGCGCGCGGGAAGAATTTTTGCAGAAATTTTCCCTGACGGAGTCCGGCGGCCGTTCCCTGCTGGGATTTTGCGTTTTGGGCGGCATTTTCAGTGAAGGCATCGATTTAAAACAGGACAGGCTGATCGGTGCGGTCATCGTCGGAACAGGGCTGCCACAGGTCTGCAACGAGCGGGAGATCATCAGACAGTACTTTGATGAGAGGGAAGAAAACGGATTTGACTACGCCTACCAGTATCCGGGGATGAATAAGGTGCTGCAGGCCGCGGGCCGGGTGATCCGCACCGCGGATGATGTTGGAATCGTGGCCCTTTTGGACGAGCGGTTTTTGCAGCACACTTATCAGCGCATGTTTCCCAGGGAGTGGAAAGACTATCAGGTGACTACCTGCCATCATGCGTCTTTCCATGTGGGGGAATTCTGGAAAAGGTGGAGTGAAGGCCGGCAGGGACGGCTAAAACCGCCGGAACTTTAGGAAACATCCCGCCTGAGGCGCCTGATCTCTTCCTTGTAGGGCGGCATTTTTTTATCGGGATTCTCCTGCAGTGGGATGTAGGGGGTCTCCAGTATTTTGGGGACGTCCGCCAGCGCCGGATGATGTGCGATATAGGAGAGCGCATCGAATCCGATATAACCGTCCCCCAGATTGGCATGCCTGTCCTTGCGGGCTCTGCAGGGGTTTTTGCTGTCGTTGAGATGGACCGCGGCGATCTGGGAAATGCCGAAGAGTTTATCGAAGGCGGTTAATATGCCATCGAAATCGTGTACCACATCGTAACCGGCATCGTGCATATGGCAGGTATCCAGACAGACTCTGAGTTTTTCGGAATGGATGGTCTTCTCATAGATTTCCGCCAGTTCTTCCAGGCGGCTTCCGATTTCCGAGCCTTTTCCCGCCATGGTTTCCAGCGCGACACAGACCGGTGTATCGGCGGTTAAGACCTGGTTCAATCCCTCCGTGATCTTCCGGATGCCCGTTTCCTTTCCCTCTCCCACATGGGAGCCGGGGTGCAGTACCAGTATATGGCTGCCCATGCCCGCGCTTCTTGTGATCTCCTTTTCCAGAAATTCCACTGCCAGTTCGTATGTAGAAGAATTGACCGCGTTGCCAAGGTTGATGATATAGGGGGCGTGCACGATAAACTGTTCGATGCCGACCTCCTTCATGAGTGCCCGGGCTTCCGGGATCCTCAGTTCGGACAGTTCCTTTCTCCTGGTGTTTTGGGGTGCGCCGGTGTAGACCATAAAGGTGTTTGCCTCATAAGATAACGCTTCTTTTACGGAGCCGAGGAACATTTCTTTTCCGCTCATCCCGACATGGGAACCTATTAACAACATATGATATCATCCTTTCAACAGTTTAGAAAAATAATTGCAAAATATAGGATATGAAAATGGTACCAGTACAGTCAATGGGTTTTGACTCCCATATATTGTATCATACCTGGGAAAGTCATACCAGAGACAGGAGAAAAATATTTTATGATTTGGAGAAAAAAGTGCCATATTTCAGTTGAAATTTTATAAATAGAATACTTGATTTTTCAAAAAAGACATGAGTGTTTTTTTCTGAAAAAGAAAATGACAGATGTGAATATGTGGATAAGAATGTGGAAAAGTGGTCATTTGAGGGCAAAAATGACAGGATGTTCATAAAATGGGCTTGAAAAATGTGGATTACTTTTCCATCGGGCGAAAAAAGAAACTGATTCGGTCAACAGACGTCGGATAAAAATTATGTAAACACAAAAGCGGACAAAAAGAAAAAGGATAAAAAACGACTGTTTTGTTAATATAAAATATAAATGCAAAGATTGGATGGAATAAGCGGCAGAATTGTGATAAAATGTTCAGGATGGCAATAAGTAAGAAAAAGCCACAAAGAAAAGAGGATTATTTATGGAAGACAGGAAATGGTACTATGAGAGTGTGTTCTACCAGATATACCCGCTGGGATTCTGCGGCGCTCCGTTTGAGAACGACGGTATACTGACGAACAGAATAAAGAAAGTGGAGGACTGGATCCCCCATATCAAAAAGCTGGGGGCGGATGCCGTCTATTTTTCGCCGGTGTTTGAGTCGGACACCCACGGTTACAATACAAGAGATTATAAGCTGATCGATAAACGGCTGGGAACCAACGAGGATTTTAAGGAAGTCTGCGATAAGATGCACGAGGCCGGAATCAAAGTGGTATTGGACGGTGTGTTCAACCATGTGGGGCGCGGTTTCTGGGCGTTTCAGGATGTGGTGCGAAACAGGGAGCGTTCCCCGTACCTTCACTGGTTTCATATCAGCCTGGAGGGGAATTCCAATTACAACGACGGGCTCTGGTACGAGGGCTGGGAGGGAAACTACGATCTGGTGAAATTGAATCTCCGGAACGAAGAGGTGATTGGGCATATTTTTGACGCGGTGAATTACTGGATCGACACGTTTGATATCGACGGACTCAGGCTGGATGTAGCCTACTGTCTTGACCATGATTTTGTGAGACGCCTGCGGCAGTTTGCCGATGGCAAAAAGCAGGACTTTTACCTGCTGGGTGAGATGCTGCACGGCGATTACAACCGGATGGTAAACGATCAGATGCTGCACTCTGCGACGAACTATGAGTGCTATAAGGGACTCTATTCCAGCTTCAACAGTATGAATATGTTTGAGATTGTCCATTCCCTGATGAGGCAGTTCGGACCGGAGAACTGGACTTTGTACAAGGGAAAGCATATGTTGTCCTTTGTGGATAACCATGATGTGACGAGGGTGGCGAGCATATTGACCAACGAGAGGCATCTGTCGCTTATCTATGCTCTGATGTTCGGTATGCCGGGCATTCCCTGCGTCTATTACGGAAGCGAGTGGGGCGCGAAGGCGAACAAGAGCGAGGGAGATCCGGCGCTGCGGGCGTGTTTTGAGAAGCCGGAGTGGAATGAGCTGACGGATGAGATAGGAAAGATGGCCGAGGCAAAGAAAAATTCGGAGGCTCTGAACTACGGCGCGTTCCGCTCGGTGGTGCTGACCAACAAGCAGTGTATTTTCGAGAGAAAGACGGAAAATGAGAGGGTGCTCGTGGCGATCAACGCGGACGGGGAGAGCTATACGGCGCACTTTGACGCGGGCTGCGGTCAGGCGGAGGATCTGCTGACAGGGCAGATGCATGACTTTGGAGGCGGGAGCGAGCTGCCCCCCTACAGCGCGGCGTTCTGGAAGATGGAGAGATAGAGAGACAAGGGGCTGCCGCCATAGCAGAAAAATCTGCGGAAGCGGCCGCCCCTTTGCGGCGGCCTTTGTGAAAAGGATCCGGCTGGCTTAATCTGAGGAATTGCCGCCAAAAGATTCCCTGAATCCCGGCCGCAGCTTCATCTTCACAATATATTCCGCGGTGCCGGGCTCCGGCTCCCGTTCCCCTGTCAGCTGAAAGCCGTGGGCCTCATAAAACCGGATCGCGTTCACATTCTTTTCCAGGACGAACAGCCAGTACGCATCGAGTTTTTCGACGGCGAAATCCACCAGTTTTCCGCCGATGCCTTCCTTCTCAAAAAAGGAATCTACATACAGTTCATCGATCCGCGTTCCCTCCATATGGATCATACCTTTCACAAATTCATCGTCATAGACCCAGATATGTTCCAGTTTTTCCGGATGGGCAAGATAGTCCTGCGCGAGGGGAAGAACCTGCATTTCACCGAAGGACACTCTGTCGTTTTGAAAAATAAACCGGTAATTCATTCTTTTGGTAAAGATCAGTATCTCGGCTATGCGGGATACGTCCTGAAGGGTTGATTTTCTGATATGTGACATGGGATTTCCTTTCGTCTGTTTCATCATTATGGATATATCATAACTTAAAATATATAGAAATGTCGATGTAATTTATGGTATTTGCAGACAAATGTTTTTATGCTTTGGATTGTAACGGATAAATATATGTGATAGAATCATAGAAAGGAAGGCAGAGAAAGATATGGGGTGCGATATGGTGGAAGGATTTGAGAGACAGGCGATAGGTGTGTTTGAACTGGACAGTTATCTGTCCTGTTTTGTGGCGCTGGACGCGGCGGCGAAAGCGGCGGCTGTGAGGATTCAGGGTGTGGAGAGAAACCGCTTGAAGAGCGGGGCCTGTGTGAAGATGCGCGGCAGTGTTTCGGATGTGCGGGCGGCGATGGAAGCGGCGCTTGAGAAGGCGGGGGAAATGGACTCGGAAGTTTATTCCCATACGATCATCGCGTCTCCTTCGGAGGATTCCGAACTGGCGATCCGGATGACGATTAACAAGTAGAGGGGGATGAGAAGATGAATGTGTTTAAGGCGCTTGGACTGGTGGAAGTACTCGGCAGCGCGGATGCGATACGGGCGGTGGATGTGATGCTGAAAACATCGGAGGTGGAATTTCAGACGTGGCATACGAAATGCGGCGGTCATACCACTGTGTTTGTCAGCGGCGATGTGGCGGCAGTGACGGAGGCGGTGGAGCGGGTGAAGACGAATCCGCCCTGCGAGATCGTAAAGACCGCCGTTATCTCCAATCCGTCCGAGGAGGCGGAGCGGCTGGTTTTGGAGAACAGAGAGAGCAGCCGGTTTGCGAGGGAAGCGTTTAAAAAGTGAAAGTTTTCACAAAATATACACAATCGCATCACAATTTTAACATAAATGGAGAATAAGATAAGAGCATCCAATGAGGAAAATATCCTGGTCGGGTGCTTTTTTAATAATCAGATAAAGGAGTGATGAGGATGGAATACCAATACGGACAAAACAACGAAAACAATAATTATACTTATTATCACAATACCCCATACGGAAGCGCGCCGGCGGAACCGCCGAAAAAGAAAAAAAAGAGCGGCCGCGGAATCGTTGTCTGGTGCATGGCGCTGTCCCTTGTGATGGGAACGGCGGGAGGCGCTCTGGGCAGCGGTCTGATGCTGCGGCAGTACAGTGAGAAGGAGGCGGAGAATACTGCCGTTCACCCGGAGGAGGATATGAACGCGCAGCAGACATCCCAGCAGTTTCCGGCCACGCAGATGACAGCGACCGCGTCGGAGGGGCTGTCCGTGAAAGAGATCTCTAAGATGTGCATGCCCTCCGTCGTGGCGATCACCAATAAGGGCGAGGCGGAAATAAGAAGTTTCTGGGGAACCTTTATCCAGGAGACGGAAGGGTCCGGTTCCGGTGTGATCATCGGGAAGACGGACAGCGAGCTTTTGATCGTGACAAATTATCATGTGGTTTCCGGCAGTAAAGAGCTGAGTGTGCTGTTCAGCTATCAGGAAGGAAACAGAGACAGCTCGGACGCGGAGATCGCGAAAGGAGAAATCAAGGATTACAGTTCGGCGCAAGATCTTGCGGTGATTGCGGTGGACCTGAGCAATCTTTCCCAGGAGACGATGGACAACATCAAGGTGGCCACGCTGGGAGATTCCGATGAGCTTGCCCTGGGAGACCAGGTGGTAGCGATCGGCAATGCGCTGGGATACGGTCAGTCGGTGACAACGGGCATTGTCAGCGCCGTGGGGCGCAGTGTCACAACGGAGGATGAGACGGATACGACGGGCAGTGCCAACGAATACATCCAGACGGATGCGGCCATCAATCCGGGAAACAGCGGCGGCGCCTTGTTCAATATGAAGGGCGAACTGGTGGGGATCAACTCTGCCAAGGTGGCAGATACAACGGTGGAGGGCATCGGTTACGCGATTCCGATCTCCGATATCAGGGAGGATATGGAGCGTATGATGCAGCAGGAGACGAGAACTGTCGTGGAAGAGGCGGAGAGAGGTTATCTCGGCGTCAGCGTGTCCAATGTGACAAGTGAGATCAACCAGTCCTACGACATCCCGATCGGCGCTTACATCAGCAGTGTGACAGAAGGGACGCCGGCGGAGAAGGCAGGGCTGCAGCGCGGCATGGTCATCACGGAGCTGGATGGCAGGACCGTGCGCACCAGGGAGGAGCTGGTGGAGTATCTGGCGTATTACAGAGCGGGAGAGACGGTAAATCTGACAGTGAAAGTCAGAAATGATGCGGGCTATGAAGACCGGCAGATATCCATAACTCTCGATACGGCGGAAGGCGTCGGCATCGAGTCGGGGAACGGCCAGAGCGAAGGGCAGTCCGGCGATTCTTTCCAGGGAGGCCAGAGCATTCCCTACGATCAGAACAACCCCTTCGGCGGATTCTTCCCGTTCTTTAACTATTAGTTTCGTTCGGATATCCCATGGATATGCTGTGGGATATCCGAATTTTTTATAGTATTTCTTTTTCTCCTGTTGCAGATTGATCGAAAAAGCCCTTGATGTATCTTTTCCAAAATGATAAGATAAATTGCAGTATTTCCTGATTTAGATATATTTTGGCAGACAGTAATGAGGAGGAAAGTGTTATGAGTGAAACGGCAGGAAAAGAACTGGCGAAAACCTATGATCCCAAAGGCATTGAAGATAGAATTTATCAGAGATGGCTTGATAAAAAGTATTTCCATGCGGAAGTAGATAAAACAAAGAAACCTTTTACGATCGTGATCCCGCCCCCGAATATCACGGGACAGCTTCATATGGGACATGCGCTGGACAATACGATGCAGGATATTCTGATCCGCTACAAGAGGATGCAGGGCTATAACGCGCTCTGGCAGCCGGGGACGGATCACGCCAGCATTTCGACGGAAGTAAAGATCATCGAGGCCCTGAAAAAGGAGGGTGTTGACAAACATGATCTGGGCAGGGAGAAATTTCTGGAACGGGCCTGGGACTGGAGGAGAGAGTACGGCGGACGGATCGTTTCCCAGCTGAAAAAGATGGGTTCCTCCTGCGACTGGGACAGGGAGCGTTTTACGATGGACGAGGGCTGCAACAGGGCTGTCACCGAAGTGTTCTGTAAGATGCATGAAAAGGGATGGATCTACAAGGGGGCGAAGATCATCAACTGGTGTCCGGTCTGCAATACTTCCATCTCCGACGCGGAGGTGGAGTATGAGGAACAGGCGGGACATCTGTGGCATATCAAATATCCGTTGATCGACGAGAACGGAGAGCCAAGCAGGACGGAATTTCTGGAGTTCGCGACGACCCGCCCGGAGACGATGTTGGGGGATACGGCGGTTGCCATCAACCCGAATGACGAACGCTATACGCACTTGAAGGGAAGGAAAGTTCTGCTGCCCATCGTGAATAAGATTATTCCGATCGTGGAGGATGACTATGTGGATATGGAATTCGGGACGGGCGTTGTAAAGATCACGCCGGGGCACGACCCGAACGACTTTGAGGTGGGCAAACGCCACGGACTGCCCATCGTGAATATTATGAACGATGACGCCACGATCAACGAGAACGGCGGAAAGTACGCGGGGCTTGACCGCTACGAGGCGAGAAAACAGATCCTGAAAGAGCTGGAACAGGATGGACTTCTGGAGAAAGTCGAGGACTATACCCACAATGTGGGAACTCATGACCGCTGTAATACGACCATCGAACCCCTGGTGAAAGAGCAGTGGTTTGTGAAGATGGAGGAGCTGATAAAACCGGCGGTGGAGGCGGTGAAAACCGGGGAGGTGAAGCTGATCCCGGAGAGAATGGAGAAGATCTATTTTAACTGGACGGACAATATCCGCGACTGGTGCATCAGCCGGCAGCTCTGGTGGGGCCACCGGATTCCGGCTTACTACTGCGATGCCTGTGGGGAGACAGTGGTATCCAGGCAGGCGCCGGAAGTCTGCCCGAAGTGCGGGTGCGATCATCTGACGCAGGATGAGGATGTGCTGGATACATGGTTCTCCTCGGCGCTCTGGCCCTTCTCCACGCTGGGCTGGCCGGAGATGACGGAGGATTTAAAATATTTCTATCCCACGGATGTGCTGGTGACGGGATATGATATTATTTTCTTCTGGGTGATCCGCATGATCTTCTCCGGCTATGAGCAGATGGGGGAGAGACCTTTTAATACCGTGCTGTTTCACGGGCTTGTGCGGGATTCCCAGGGGCGGAAGATGTCCAAATCTCTGGGCAACGGTATCGATCCTCTGGAGATCATCGATCAGTATGGAGCGGATGCGCTTCGGCTGACGCTGATCACAGGAAACGCTCCGGGTAACGATATGCGCTTCTACTACGAGAGGGTGGAGGCAGCCCGCAACTTTGCCAATAAGGTCTGGAACGCTTCCCGGTTCATTATGATGAACATAGCGGGAGCGGATGAGAAGGGAAAGACGATCACGAAACCGGAGACTCTGGAGCCGGCTGATAAGTGGATCATCTCCAGACTGAATCATCTGATCAAAGAAGTGACCGACAATATGGACGGCTTTGAACTGGGTATCGCGGTGCAGAAAGTGTACGATTTTATCTGGGACGAATTCTGCGACTGGTACATTGAGATGGTAAAACCAAGGCTGTACAACTCCGACGATGAAGCGAGCAAAAACGCGGCGCTGTGGACGCTTAAGAATGTGCTGATCGACGCGTTAAAGCTGCTGCATCCCTATATGCCGTTTATCACGGAGGAGATATTCTGTTCCCTGCAGTCGGAGGAGGAATCGATTATGATCTCCCGCTGGCCGGTGTATCGGGAGGAGAGAGACTTCCGGAAAGAGGAGAGCGATATCGAGACGATCAAGGAGGCCGTGAGGGGAATCCGCAATGTCAGAACTTCCATGAATGTACCTCCGTCCCGGAGGGCGGCGGTCTATGTCGTCAGCGAGAAGGGGGAAATCCGGGAGGCGTTCGAGGAGGGAAAGCTGTTCTTCGCATCGCTTGCCTGGGCATCGGAGGTAAATGTGCAGGGGGACAGAAGCGGTATTGCGGATGACGCGGTGTCGGTGGTGATCCCCGGGGCGGTATTGTACATGCCCTTCGCGGAGTTGGTGGATCTGAAACAGGAGAAGGAACGTCTTCTGAAGGAGGAGAAACGTCTGCAGGGAGAACTTGCCAGAGTGAACGGGATGTTGAAGAATGAGAAGTTCCTGGCGAAGGCACCCGAGGCAAAAATAGCCGAAGAGAAAGCAAAGCTGGAAAAATATACCCAGATGATGCTCGGAGTGCAGGAAAGACTGGCGCAGTTATGACGCAGGCCTTTGAGGAAGCCCGGAAGTATATCGACGAGATTCCAAAGTTTGTGAAAAAAAATACGATGGAGGACACGAAGGCTTTTTATCGGAAGCTTTCGTGTCCCTGTGAGGATACGAGAGTGATCCATGTGGCAGGCACGAACGGAAAGGGTTCCGTCTGTGCCTATTTGCAGTCCGTGCTGACGGAGGCGGGCTACAGGACAGGGCTGTTTACCTCCCCCCATCTTGTGGATATCCGGGAGAGGATCCGGGTGGACGAAGAACAGATTCCGGAGGCGGATTTTGTGGAGGTATTCAGGCGGGTGAGAGACGCCTGTCCGAAAGAAAGCGGTTATCATCCCAGCTACTTTGAATATCTGTATTTCATGGCTATGCTGTACTTTGAAAAAAAGAAGCCGGATTTCATCATTCTGGAGACAGGGCTGGGCGGCAGGCTGGATGCCACAAACTCTTTTGAGACGCCCTGCATCAGTATTATTGCGGAGATCGGTCTGGATCACACGGAGTATCTGGGGGAAACTCTGGAGCAGATTGCGGAGGAAAAAGCAGGAATTGTCAAAAAAGGAATACCTCTCGTGTATTTTGCGAAGAATAAAATTGTCGCCGACGTGATGGAAAAAAGTGCGAAAAAGGCGGATTCTAAGGCTTTTTCCGTAAAACCGGCAGAAATATGTCTTAAAAATTCTGGTGAGAAAGGCATTGATTTTTCTTATCACTCTGGGTATTATAAATATAGTGTATTTCGTCTTTCCACGAGGGCTCTCTATCAGCAGGAAAATGCGGCGCTTTGTATCAGAGCGCTTGCGGTGCTGGAAGAGTCCGGCATAGTGAAGGTTCCGGAGGAAGATCTGAGGCGGGGGCTGGAAAAGACACATTGGGAAGGCAGGATGGAAGAGATTCTGCCGGGAGTCTATGTGGACGGGGCCCACAATCCGGACGGGATAGAGGCGTTCCTTCAGAGCGTCCGGGCGGATGGCGCGAAAGACGGCCGTATGCTGCTGTATTCCTCCCTGGAGGAAAAAGCCTGCGGGGAGATGATACGGAGGATAGCGGACGCCGGACTGTTTGAGGAGATCGTTGTGACAAAGATAGACAGCCCCAGAGCGGCCATGCCGTCTAAGCTGGCCAGGCTGTTTGGGGAGACGGGGACGGTCGTGACGGAAGATACAAAAGAGGCTTTCGACTATTGCCTGCGCAGAAGAAGGGCGGAGGAGAAAGTGTATATAACAGGCTCTCTGTATTTGACAGGCCAGATAAAAGCGCTGACAGAAGGGAAGAAAGAGCATGATCAATTTTGAAGAGGAAATCAAGAAGTTCCACCCAAGCCTGGAAGTGGAAGACGCTGAGGATGCGATCTATAATCAGGATATGACGGATATGGCGGATTTGGTAGTGAAAGTGGTAAAAGAATCCAAAAGTCTGGTGGAAGATGCAGAAGAATAAACAGGAGCATATTGGATGATTTGTTATAATTGCGGCTGCGCTTTGTCAGAACACAATTTCTGTACGAACTGCGGTGTAGACGTTTCCATATATAAAAAAGTCTTAAAAATATCCAACAATTTTTATAACGAAGGGTTGGAGAAGGCGGCTGTCCGGGACCTGACAGGGGCGATCCAGAGCCTGCGCCAGAGTCTGAAGTTTAACAAAAATAACGTGGAGGCCAGAAATCTGCTCGGGTTAGTCTATTTTGAGACGGGGGAAGTGGTGGCGGCGCTCAGTGAGTGGGTGATCAGCAAGAACCTGCGCCCGAAAAAGAACATTGCGGACGACTATATCGATATGGTACAGAGCAATCCTACCAGACTCGATACGATCAACAAGACGATCAAAAAATACAATCAGGCGCTGCTCTACTGCCACCAGGAATCGAAGGATCTGGCGATCATCCAGCTGAAAAAGGTATTGTCGTTAAATCCCAGGTATATCAGGGCGCATCAGCTTCTGGCGCTGCTCTACATTGATGCGGAAGACTGGCAGAAAGCGGAGAGAGAGCTTCTGCGCTGTGAGCAGATCGACGTCGGGAACATCACCACAAAGCGGTATCTGAAGGAAGTGACGCTGATGCTTCACCCGGAGGAGACAGAGGACGCGAAGACGCCGAAAAAAAAGAAGAAAGAGGCGCCGGAGGAAGTCTTCCGCTACCAGAGCGGCAATGAGACGATCATCCAGCCGCTTGATGTGAAGGAGCCGAAGGGAGTCAGTTTTTCCGCCATCCTCTATCTGCTGATCGGACTGGCGATCGGTGTGGCGATGACGGTGTTTTTGATATTGCCGGCGAGGATCCAGGCGGTCAGAGACAGCAACAGCGAGGAGCTGAGGACGGTCAGCGAGCAGCTGGCGTCAGAGTCGGCAACTACTAATGAACTGCAGCAGAAGCTGGAGACGCTGCAGAGGGAGAACAGTGATCTGTACACGGAGATGGAAGCCTATGTGGGAACGGACGGCACGATCGAGACGATGGACAAGATGTTGTCCGCGGTGAACGATTATCTGAAGGCGCCGGAGGATGTGGGACAGGTGGCGTCCTACCTGGAGAGCATTCAGAACGAAGTGGTGCTCACGGAGACCTCGGAGTCTTTCCAGGCTGTTTACCAGAGCCTTTTGGAGGCGGTGGGTCCCAGCGTGGCGAAGGAGTACTACGAGGACGGTATGGCCGCCTACCGGCAGGAAGTCTATGCGGACGCGATCCAGAATCTGGAGAAAGCCTATATCTATGATGCCGGAAACATTGATGTGGTGTATAATCTTGCCAATGCCTATTATCGGAACGGGGACTATGAGAACGCGGCGATCTATTATCAGAAAGTGATCGATAACTTCCCGAATACGGAGCGGGCGAATCGCAGCGCGGATTATATGGAAGAGATAAACAGCATGCAATAACAGAAAAAAATTAAATTACAGCACACAAAAGAGAATATCCCGAGGGGGATGTTCTCTTTTTTTATCTGCACAGCAAGGAAAACAGAAAGGGGAATTTTATATGGAGGCAGATTTTCAAGTAATTGACAATTATCTGATGGTGAAAATGCCGGCAGAGATCGACCATCACCAGTCGGGAGCGATCAGCAGGAAGGCGGATTCTTTCCTGCTCAGGGATTCCATTCAGGGAATCGTGTTTGATTTTGAGGACACAAAATTCATGGACAGTTCCGGTGTGGGCATTATTATGGGCAGGTACAAAAAGATTTCCTGTCTGGGCGGGAGAATCTTTGCCATTCACGCGGACAGGCAGATACGCAGAATATTGTACATATCCGGCCTGTCGAAGATCGTGGAAATTATGGAATAGAAGAAAGGGGAAATACGGATGAAACAGGAAGAAAAGAAGATCAGCAGGGGATATGACAATGAGCTGCGCATGGAATTTGACGCGGTGTCCTGCAATGAGAGTTTTGCGAGAATGGCAGTGTCGGCGTTTATCGCCCCGTTGAATCCCACCATGGAGGAGATGGCGGATGTAAAAACCGCCGTGTCGGAGGCTGTGACGAACGCGATCATTCACGGTTACGGCAATGTGCAGGGGTACATTCCGGGACATATGCAGTGTCCGAGGGAGATCAGCGTCGGAAAGGTGCGGATGTACTGCCGCATAGAGGGGGATGTTCTGGCAGTGGAGATAGAGGACGACGGACAGGGGATCGACAATGTGGAGCAGGCGCTGGAGCCGCTCTTTACGACAAAGCCGGAACTCGAGCGATCCGGTATGGGGTTCGCCTTTATGGAGGCCTTTATGGACGATCTGCAGATACTCTCGGCGCCGGGCAGAGGATGCAAGATAGTGATGGAGAAGAAACTGGGCAGTATGCCATGGCTGGAGGAAGATGAGTAGTTATGGAAGAAATGTCAGTGCTGATCGAAAAATCCCATGCAGGAGATAAGCAGGCAAGAGAGGTACTGATTGAGAAAAACCTGGGGCTGGTACACCATATTGTAAAACGCTTTTTGAACAGAGGCGTCGATGCGGAGGATCTGTTTCAGATCGGGTGTATCGGGCTGATGAAGGCTATCGACAAGTTTGATCTGAGGTTTGATGTGAAATTCTCCACCTACGCGGTGCCGATGATCTCCGGCGAGATCAAACGGTTTCTGCGGGACGACGGGATGGTGAAAGTGAGCAGAGGACTGAAGGAAAACGGCTGGAAGATCACCAGGGCCAGGGAACGGTTTCAGCACGAAAACGGGAGAGAGCCTACTCTGGAGGAAGTGGCGGAAATGACCGGACTGTCAACAGAGGATGTCGTCATGGCTATGGATGCGGGGGCGGAGGTGGAGTCCATCTACCGCTGTGTCTATCAGAGCGACGGAAACGAGATCTATCTGGCGGATCAGATCGCCAGCAAAAACAATGAGAAGGAGAGGCTGTTAAACCATATGCTGCTGGGGCAGCTCCTCTCGGAGCTGGAAGGCGAGGAGAGAGAATTGATTTTTCTGCGCTATTTCCAGGGAAAAACACAGACGGACGTGGCTGAGAGACTGGGGATCAGCCAGGTGCAGGTGAGCCGGCTCGAGAAGCGGATATTGCGGCGGATGCGGGAGAGGGCTGAGGTGTGATGTTTGGATTTTGCCTGACCGGCTGAAGCGAAACGGGGGATGCATAATCGGGGGATAGTCTGGTCATACTAAGCAGAACATGGAAAGTGAGGAAAGAGGCAGGCAGGTATGGCACAGACTACGGTTTATATCAAGGCGGAGCGGAATACGCAGATGCAGACGGACGATGTGTTTTTGAAGGACATTGCCAGCCTGTACTGCGAGGATAAGGTGGTCCTCGCCAGGGTGAAGGCGATCAAACTGCACACGTTTCATGAGAAGCTGGAAAAGCGTTTCTTTATCAGTATGACGGAAGTGATCGAGCTGATCAAGGAGGCGGTGACCGGTGTGGAGGTGGAGAGCATCGGTGAGCCGGATATGATCGCGGAGCGGGTGTATGTGGAGAAAAAGAGGGGCGCGCCGGAGGTGCTGAAGATCCTGCTGGTGTCTCTGGTGTGCTTTTTCGGGGCGTCCTTCACGATCATGGCTTTTCACAACGATATCGGGATTGTGGATGTCTTCGCGAGATATTATGAGCTGGTCATGGGGAGTAAATCAAACGGCTTCACCGTGCTGGAGATCAGCTACAGCATCGGGCTGGCGGCGGGCATCATCATATTCTTCAATCATATAGGAGGCCGGAGGATCACAAAGGATCCGACGCCCATTGAGGTGGAGATGTCCACCTACGAGGAGGATGTGGAGAAAACGCTGATCAAAACGGCGAGCAGGGAGGGCAGAGAAATTGATACAAAATAGCGGTGTTTATCTGTTTCTGGCAGTTTACGGTATCTCCGCGGGGCTTTTAGTCTCCGCCGGCATCTTTACGGTGCTGCTCGCAGTGGGGCTGACGCCGCGGTTTGTGGGGACGACCCATACGGCGAGGAAGATCTTACTGTACGAGGGATGCATCACTGCGGGAGCGGTTATTGGCACGATTTTCAGCGTGATCCCGGCGATGGGACATGCCGGGGAATGGCTGCGGGAGCAGCTGTTTTCGGGAAGGAGTGTAGGAGCGTCGGCGCTTCTTGCGGCGTTCGATATCGGAGGAGAGATATTTTTGGGGATAGCCGGGCTGTTTATCGGGATGTTTGTGGGGTGTCTTGCCCTCGCCATCGCGGAGATGCTTGACAGCATTCCGATTTTTGCCAGAAGGGTCTCCTACCGCCACGGGCTGGGGATCGCGGTGCTGGCGGTGGCGATCGGGAAACTGCTCGGGAGTCTTTACTATTTCTGGCAGGGCGGGATCTATCCGGGGTGAGAGAAGGAAACTAAAAATCAGTAAGCGAACGGTAGGCACCCGGAGTATTTTTGGATGCGCAGCAGCCGAAAATATCTCCGCAGAATCCGGTGCCGGGAGAGAGCTTACGGAACTAAAATAAGAGGGGTGTGAAATGGACGAGCAGAAAAAACAGGAATATGCGGAGTATGTGAAGGAGGTCACGCCGAAGAACAATCTGTTTTTACAGATGGCAAAGGCTTTTTTAGTGGGCGGCGTCATCTGCGTGATCGGGCAGGTGATCTTGAATACGGCGCAGCAGAAATACGGGCTTGACAAGGACACGGCGGGAAGCTGGTGCGCGATGCTGTTGGTGCTGGCGAGCGCCATCCTGACGGGATTTAACCTGTATCAGAAGCTGGTGAAGTTCGGCGGGGCGGGCGCCCTTGTGCCGATCACGGGCTTTGCCAATTCGGTCTCCTCAGCGGCGATCGAGTACCAGAAGGAGGGACAGGTCTACGGGGTTGGGTGCAAGATCTTTACGATCGCTGGACCGGTGATTTTGTACGGGATCTTTACGAGCTGGGTGTTGGGGGTGATTTACTGGATCGGGAAGATGATGGGGATTATCTGACAGGAGGCTGAGATACGGCGCTTACTACATTTGAAAGAAAAGCTTATGAGTAGGGTAGCAAATGAAAAGATTTGTTAGCCTGCTTTTCATTGTACTTTTGGCTTTTTTCGATTATAATATGTATGTATTGAAAAGTAGAGGGGTGATTCTTTTGCCGAAAATAAAAGACGAGTTGGAACAGGCTAAGAAATATGAAAACAAGATTCAAATTACAGACATTGCAATCAAAAAAGTTCGATATATTGAGTACAAGGATCTGACGAATGCGCAGAATGTAATTATGCAACGGTTGGCAAAGGAAGTGTTGTTCCTTTCACAGACATTCAATGACAGCAATGAGGTTGCGATTACCTGTGATTTGGCATTATCGAATCCATTGGAAAATTATGGGATCTGTCTGGGCGATGAGCATAGCGTGGACGTTTGTTCTGATACGCAGTCAAATCATCTGATTGTTTCGGCAAAGATGTGTACGGTTGTAATTCT
Organism: uncultured bacterium; assembly: GCA_947643595.1. Lineage (GTDB taxonomy): Bacteria > Bacillota > Clostridia > Lachnospirales > Lachnospiraceae > 1XD8-76. The sequence goes on from CANRWP010000024.1 coordinate 36,674, forward strand.
CCATAACCATCCGTCTTTACAGACATTTTCATTAGATGATATCAGATTTTTTGTAGCAAACAGAGGGATTTCTATTTTGGTAGTGGTCAGCAATCAGGGAAAAGTTCACTATTTGTATAAAGATAAGAAATATTCTGAGAGGGAAACAATACAATTGTTTAATGAATGTATAGAGGGCCTGGATCGTTCATCTGCGGTCAGCGAGCGATATCACAGGGCATTGGCATTTTTAGCAAGATGTAGTGAGACAGGACTGTTTTATAGCTAAGGAGGGATTATTTTATGAGCAGAAATTATGTGTTAAATGATTTAGAGTTTGACAACATTCCATTGAAAATCATACTGCCTTCTGATAGTGAGGAGTGCGATGAAAAAGAATTACAGAAAAGCAGGGAGAAGAATCGGGAGCTCATTGAGAGAATGAGGAATGATAAAAAATATATCGAATTGGTTTCTATGCCTTGAGATTATAAAGCGGCTATGATAATCAGTTACTGTGAACCCGATATTTTAAAGTATGAGAAGACGAAAGGCGGGAAGAGTCCGATATATAGGAAAGTTTTGATCTGGACAGAACATCGCTTGCATTAAAATTCAGAGAAAAAGAAGCCCTGTAAAAAGGCGTACAGGAAGGAGAAGGTTATGGCGAGAACAGTGGGAATCGGATGGTGATGTCACCCTGATCACCCATCCCAGGCGTTTTGGGAAGACGCTGAATATGAGTATGGCGGAGTGTTTTTTCTCTGTGAAGTATGTCGGCGGGGGGATCTGTTTGAGGGGCTTGCAATCTGGGAGAATGAGAGCTTTCGGATACGGTAAATGCGGCGCTGAAACAGATTGAAGATAAGAATTATGAGACCATACTCATTGCGAAAGGAGTTCCGAAGGAAAAGATTCGGAAATATGGATTCGCTTTTCGGGGGAAAGAAGTGCTGATCGGATAAAAAATCTTTAGGAAAAATTAAAATGCTGGAAACGGTCTCCATGATAAAGAAAAAATTAAGGAAAGATATAATATGGCGGTATATGAATTTGATGGAGAAAAATATAGACAGGCTTCGAGGCATCAGAAGGAATGGGGAAATAATTTGATTTCTCAATTACATTTGAAGGGAACGGAAATTGTTCTGGACTTAGGTTGTGGAGACGGTGTGTTATCGGAGCAGATAGCGAAGCTTGTACCGAAAGGTAAAGTCGTCGGGATAGATGCGTCCTGTGGAATGCTGCAAACCGCAAAGAAATTAGAGTGTGATAATTTGTCATTTATTCAGATGGATATCAATGATATGAATTTTTCTAATGAATTTGATATTATTTTTTCCAACGCTGCATTACATTGGGTTTTGGATCATTCCTTATTGCTGATCCGTTCCTTTTGTGCTTTGAAACAAGGCGGAAGTATTCACTGGAATTTTGCGGGTGATGGCACATGTGCGGCATTTTATGATGTGATGCGGATGAAAATGCAGGAAAAACAATATGCGCCATATTTTGAAGGTTTTATATGGCTGTGGTTCATGCCATCAAAGGCACAGTATAAGGGATTGATAGATTCTGTTGGTTTTTCTAAGGTTGAGATAATTGAAGAAAACAAGGACAGATATTTTTCAAATGCGGATGAGATGATAAGATGGATAGATCAACCGAGTATCGTACCTTTTATTGAGCGTGTTCCTGATGAGAAGAAGGAGTCGTTTCGGAAGGAAGTTATACAATTGATGGTTGAAAAAACAGAGCAAAAGGATGGCAGTTGTTTTGAAACATTCCGAAGGATAAATGTAACAGCTGTAAAATGAATTTGTATGAGGCAGACTGTCATGGAATACATAAGGGCGACGGAGAGCGATACGGAAGAGATCTACAGGATCGTGCAGGACACCATACGAACGGTTTACCCGCGGTATTACCCGGAGGAAGTGGTGGAGTTTTTTTGCGCCCTTCATTGCAGAGAAAATATATCCAGGGATATAAAAGAGGGGTTTGTTGGCGAGCTGTCTGTATGAAAAAAGGGGCTATCGGACGATAAGGCATGAGAAGTGGAATGTGGAAAACGGAAGGATCCTTGTGTATGAGGTCATGGCGAAGTCGTTAAAGGTGATATGATTTATGAAAAACAAAATGCTTTCCGAGAGTATCGCGGACACACTGTTGTCCATGATAACAATAGAAAAACGCTTTTCGGCGGGAGATAAGCTGCCGAACGAAAATGAATTGTCCGCGGAGTTGAATGTCAGTCGGACGACGCTGCGAGAAGCCATACGAATTCTGGTAGCCTATGATGTACTGGAAATACAGCGGGGAAGGGGAACCTTTGTCACTCAGGCGGCATTTGGGCAAAAACCTCCTTTAGGGCAGTTGTCGGGTATAAAAGTGAACGCAAAAGACCTCTACGAGATGCGCCTGATTTTTGAGCCGGAAGCCGCTTATCTGGCGGCAGTCCGGGGCACGGACGCAGAGATAAAAAGGATTTTGCAATTCGGGGAAAGGATTGAGCGGGAAATAAAGTCAGGGCAGGATCGCACAGACAATGAACATTCGTTTCACAGGGTGATCGCGCAGGCTGTGCACAACGAATTTATGAATCAGCTGATGCCCATTCTCTATCAGGCGATCGCAAAGGGCGTCACCCTGTCTGCCATGAGCCCGAAAGCCATTTCGGATACAGTGAGTGACCACCGGATGATCATGGAATTTTTGGAGCAGAGAAACGCGGAGGGAGCGAAAAATGCGATGAAAATTCATATCATGCACGCGATGCGGGAGCTGGGGATAGAATAATATTCTGCTTATCGGGACTTACAGAGGTGTAGGTCCATTTTTTATTCATAGACATCATATAACTATGAGCCTATAATAACCGCAAAGATTTCAGGAGGCAATATAAAATGCGCCTGTATCCAAATTTAATCAGGAGGGAAAATTCATGAGAGAAATTGATTTGGCGACATGGGATCGTGCCATGCACTGTCAGATTTTCAGAAACAGTGTGATGCCGCAGTACGGCGTATCTTTTGAGCTGGATATCACCAACTTTCTGCAAAAGATCAGAGAGCGGGGCTATTCCTTTACCTTTTCTTTTGTATTTGCCGTGACGAAGTGCGCGAATGAGATCGAGGAATTCCGATGCCGCTTTTGGGAGGGAAAACCGGTGATCTATGACAGGATCAATACGTCGTTCACTTATCTGGATGAAGGCAGTGAGCTTTTCAAAGTAGTCAACGTGGAAATGCAGGACACCATGGAGGAATATGTCTCCCTTGCCGCCGATACCGTGAGGAAGCAAAAAGAATATTTTACGGCACCTATGGGGAATGACATTTATCAGTTCTCCTCGTTTCCGTGGGTCTCCTTTACGCATATCTCGCATACGGAATCCGGGAAAAAGGACAATGCGGTTCCCTTGATAGACTGGGGAAAATATTTCGTCCGCGATGAAAGGGTAATGCTTCCGTTTTCCGTGCAGGTACATCATTCTTTTGTGGATGGCATCCATATAGGAAAGCTGGCAGATCTGTTGCAGGAGTATCTAGATCATTTTAAATAAGATGCTGAAATTTGGTTTATGGTATTGCATTATCACCTGTACAAATAACAGCGTATGTAATTCTGTTTTGTCAGCGGTAGTCGTGGAGTGTCATTTCAGGGAGCGAATATATAATGTGGTGATCGCAATGATCAGCATACTTGTTATAATATTGCCCACAATTCTACTGAAGCCGAAAGCGATCAATACTGTTATTCCACAGTAAAGACCTTGTATGAGGGCTTTCTGCTTTTGCCTGCTGTCTTTCCATATGGTGAAACTGGGAATCGTTGCTATGCCCAAAATACCGGCAATACAGATTGTCTGCAGGATACGGTCGCCGTTGCCAAAAGTATATAAAATATTTGTACCCGCAAACAGGGTAAGAAGTATTCGTGTTAGTCCTGTTATTTTCTTTTTCGGCATTTTCTTTCGCATCTCTTCATTTGACAGGATTCGCTCGGATTTCATAAGTTCCGGAACGCTTATTTCCAAAGCCGAAGCCAATGGTTCGATGGTGTTAATATCCGGGAAACCGATTCCTCTTTCCCAACGGCTTACGGCTTTGTCGGTGACATTTAATTTCTCTGCTAAATCCGCCTGTGTCATATTTTTTTCTTTGCGGCGTTTGGCTATAAATGTACCAAATACTTTTGGGTCCATTCGTTTCACTTCCTTTTGTCATTACCATACATCGTTTCTCTGTTTTTTGCAATCGACGTATCGTTTAGGATAGCGGGATAACGGCTTTTTCCTGTCTTTTTGTGACGAAAATGACGGAAATTTGTATTAAAATGATTTCAGAGCGTTACTTTTTCCCCTCTGTGGACGTGTATTAGGCAAAGGAGGTGAACAGATGCTTGAGGAGAAGGTGCAGGCGGCGGGCGGCATCAGCGAGGAGGAAGCGATAGAGATCGGACGGAAGGCGATGGCGGACGATATGGGCGAGAGAGGAGAAGGTCTGGAATTGCTCATGCATGATGCGGATAAGGGTTGGAATACGGATTTATGTGTGGCGGACTGGAGCGAGATCAGGGAGAAGGACAGGGGAGAGATCGCGTACTTCATGTCGTTTAGTTGTGAGATCCGTGAGGGGATGGATCTCGAAGATATCTCCAGTTATCACTGCACGGTCAGCGCTCTGGACGGACATATTCTGGAAGCTTATGAGTATATGGCGGGAGAAGACTGGGATAAGCCGATCTACTATGAACATTGATGTGCCAGCGGAGCGTGCAGACAGGAGTCAGCGTGACAGTGTTGTGGGGATAGAGAAGTGGGAAATGTGAAATGGAAAAGCAGAAAGCGGAGGTTGAAACACTCGAAAAGAGTGAGAGGGAAGTGTCTGGCGGTATTCGCGGAGCTTTTGATGATTTTGGGGATCACGGCGTGCGCGGATATATCGGGTGCGGATAAAAGAGAGCTGTTGGCGGCGGTGGTCGATACGGCGGACATGCAGACGGCTGGTCAGAATGGTATGCCCGACAATGATCTGGTGTTCCGAGACACAGACAGAGGCGTCATGGCGGCGGGATATAAAGGGGATGGGCAGGTGGTCGTTATTCCGGAAACCTGTCAGGGAAAGAACGTCGTGGAAATCGGGGAGAATTGTTTTGCCATGCAGGGGGTTTTGAAAAGCGTGACGATTCCCGATAGTGTGGAGGCGATCGGCGTCTGCGCTTTCGGTCTTTGCAGCAATCTGAAGAGCGTCCACATTTCGGAGAATGTGACGGTCATCAGAAAACAGGCTTTTGCATCCTGCACCGATCTGGAGAGTATAACGATCCCGGACGGCGTGACGGCGATTGAGAAGGAGACATTTATCTACTGCGAGAGCCTGAGGGATGTTGTTATTCCCGAGGGTGTCGTGGAGATCGGGGAGAAGGCATTTCAGGACTGTGTAAGCCTGGAGTACATAGCGATCCCGGGCAGCGTGGAGTGGATCGGAGAGAGGGCGTTTGCCGGCTGCACCAACCTGAGGGCTGTGGAGCTGTCGGAGGGTGTGCGGGAGATCGACAAGGATGCGTTCGCCGACTGTACGAGCCTGAGGATTGTGGAAATCCCTGACAGTGTTACGGTACTGGGCAGAGCTTTCCGTGGAAATGACATTGTTGTCATATATAGAGGAGAGACTTACACGCGGGACAATATGGATGAGTTGTACGGGCGGTTTTAGAGGTGATCCTGGGTAGAGGAAACCGGAGGGCAGGAGAGAGTTATAGGGATGCCAGGGAGGAACAGTCGGATTATTCCGACTGTTTTTTGAGATATTTTATATTTTTAAATTGTGGGTATTTATAAAAAGATTTTCGGGGAAGTGGAGAGGATGTGGTATAATAGGGGTATCTGCCAGAGATCAGAGGAGGAGCTTTTCATGAGTGATTACAAACCGCCATTCCATGTGACGGATAAAATGACAATGTTGATTGCAGAGATCAGCGAACAGGTTGGTCGAATCGCAGTGCAACAGGAAAAAATGATCAGTCCGCATTTAAGGAGGGAGAACCGTATACGAACGATCCATTCGTCTCTCGCCATCGAACATAATTCGCTTTCGCTGGAGCAGGTGACTGCGATATTGGAGGGCAAGCGTGTACTCGGCAATCCCAATGAAATCAGAGAGGTGCAGAATGCCTATGAAGCCTATGAGATGATGCTGCGGCTCGATCCGTTATCGGTGGCTGATCTGCTTAAAGCGCATAAACTGATGATGCATGGCTTGATCCCGGAAAACGGAAGGTTTCGATCCGGTGGAGTGGGAGTGTTTGAGGGAGAGGTGCTGATTCATATGGCTCCGCCGGCAAAATTTGTACCGGAGCACATCCACAATCTGTTTGCATGGTATAGGCAGTCGGAACTGCATCCATTGATCAAGAGTGCGGTATTTCATTATGAATTTGAATTCATTCATCCTTTTTCTGACGGCAACGGCCGCCTGGGGCGGATGTGGCACAGTCTTCTGCTGGGGAAATGGAAGGAATTATTTTTTTGGCTGCCGATGGAGGAATTGATCCAGTCGAGGCAGAAGGAGTATTATGATGCGCTGGGTAAGGCGGATAAGCAATCGGACAGTGCTGAATTTGTGGAGCTGATGCTGGAGATCATAAGGGATAGTCTGCGGGAAATGACAGTTGTCGGGTATGATATCGAACAGGATACCGACTAAGTAACCGATCGAGTGGATAGAGCGGGGAGCTGCAGTCCAATGAAGAATTATCTTCGTTGTCGGTGAAGGAACAATGTTCGTATGCGGCGGAGCTGCTTCAAAAGATTGCCGACAGGAGGGATATCAAATTGAAACTTGTCAGAAAAAAGACGGGGGGAAGTGCGCGATGATGAAGCCGAGACATCTTGAGAGGATTTATGATCCGACCGACGGGGAGGGGCTTGAGGGGAATATAGTTTGTGAATGCGGATGCAGGGCATTTAAGATCCGATGTTTCGGTGAGTTTTTCCATAAAAACAAATTGGCGATCAAAGAATATGAGAACAGATATGGGCAGGCGGTGAGAGCAGTCTGTGCGGATTGTGGGAGAGATTATCTGCTGTATGATTTTGCGCTTCACGGTTATGATGGACTGATCTGCGGGGATGGGATAGCCATTCCCGGTGAGATGTTTGATGATTTTGTAACAGAAGCAGACAGGTTGTTTGAGATAAAAATGTTTCTTGAATACGATGATGAAGAGCAGTTTCTTGAGGAGATCGTGAACGACGAATCTCTTCAGGAAGACTTTCATTTCACAATGGCTGACAGAGCAGATATCTGGAGCTGGGTCGTGATAGAGCTGAGAGGGGTTTCATCGGGAATCGTTTACAGAGATTTTGTGAATGAGGAGCTGGCGTAATAGCTTGTAAATATGTGTTGCGGGCAGCAGGTAGATATTTTATAATCAAGTGTATAAATCAAAACAGAAATACAGGAGGTACGAAACCATGAGCAATATGATTGCATACTGTGGACTGGATTGTGAAAAGTGTGATGCATATCTTGCAACGATCCACGATGATCAGGCGCTGCGTGAGAAAACCGCAAAACTGTGGGCGGAGTTAAATGACGCGCCTATTTTGCCCGAACATATCAATTGTGAGGGCTGTCGTGCGGATGGAGTGAAAACGGTATATTGTGAGAGCTTTTGCGGCATTCGTCAGTGTGCATTGAAAAAGGGTTTGGCGACATGCGGCGGCTGCCCGGATATGGAAACGTGTAAGGCGGTCGGTGAGGTCATTTCGAATAATCAGGAGGCTTTTAAAAATCTGAAAGATAAATAGATGAAAGAGTAAAAAGTGAAAGGACAACATTATGAAGATCATGCCGAACCGTATGGACTACGGATTTATGAGATACCAGAAAGAATTTGAGGACAAGGCCCTGGAGGTGCTGCGCTCCGGCTGGTATGTGCTGGGGAAGGAAGTGGAGACTTTCGAGGAGCGTTTTGCGGCGTACACGGGGGCAAAATACTGCGCGTCCGTGGCAAACGGGCTGGAGGCGCTGCAGATCGCCGTGCATCTTCTGGGGATCGGCCCGGGGGACGAGGTCATCGTGCAGGGAAATACATACATCGCCAGCGTGATGGGGATCACGATGAACGGCGCGACGCCGGTGTTTGTGGAGCCGGATCAGTATTACCAGATCGATGCGGACAAAATCGAGGAGAAGATCACAGAGAGGACTAAGGCAGTCATGGTCGTTCATCTCTACGGGCATGTGGCGGATATGGACAGGATCACTGCCATCTGCAGAAAGCACGGTCTGAAGCTGATCGAGGACTGCGCCCAGTCCCACGGTGCTACCTATAAGGGAAAGATGGCGGGCACTTTCGGCGACGCGGGTTGTTTTTCCTTCTACCCGTCGAAAAATCTGGGTGCCTTCGGCGACGGCGGAGCGATTGTCACAAACGATGAGGCGCTTGCGAAAGAGGTGAAGATCTACAGGAATTACGGCAGTGAGAAGCGCTATTACAATAAGGTCGTTGGGACAAACTCCCGGCTGGACGAGCTGCAGGCGGGGCTTTTAAATGTGCGTCTCTCCCATATGGAGGAGATCACGAGGGAGCGGCAGGAGCTGGCGCAGCGGTATCGGGAGAAGATAAGGCACGAATCTCTTATTCTTCCGAAGGAGCGTGAAGATACGGAGACGGTCTGGCACCAGTACGTGATTCGCAGTGAGAGGCGTCAGGAATTGATTGACTATTTAAGTCAAAAGGAGATCGGCACGATCATTCACTACCCGATCCCGCCCCATCTGTCGGAGGCATATGCATACCTGGGACACAAAAAGGGAGATTTTCCGATCACCGAAAGCTATTCGGACACGGTGCTCTCGATCCCGATGTACACCGGGATGACGAGACAGGAGCAGGATTATGTGGTGGAGGCGTTAGGCGGATGGAAATAGCGCCTGGCCGCTATTTCTTTCTGTTTTTCCAGACAACCGCCAGAATGTCCTTGATGACAAGAAAGGCGTCCAGCTCGTCGTAGCCGTATTTTTTCTGCAGGTCGTCGAGAAGCCTGCGCAGCTCAACGGCATAGGGGGCAATCTCGACCTCGCTCCGGTAGCGGGCGAGGATCGGGTATTTTTTGCTCCACGCCTTAGTCCAGTCTATCTTTTCGTGCACCTCGTCGGGAGTTTGGTCGATGGCGTCCTGTATCTCCTGGACGTCGATGTCAAAATCGATCAGTTCATCCAACGACATGCCGTACAGAACGGCAAGTTTCTTTGACTGCCGGATGTCGGGCAGCGTTTCGTCGAGTTCCCATTTCGAGATAGTCTGCCTGCTCACGCCCAGCTTCTCGGCGACGGCTTCCTGGGATAATCCTCTGTTTTTTCTCGCCTGGAATAAATGGTTTCCCAAATTCATGGTGCGTCCTCCTTCTGTGTATCTGTATTTGCCTCAACGGCGGTTTTTAGGGGCTTCGACCGTTATGCTGACCATTATAATGTTAGGTGATTGCGAAACAGGGTTGGTGTTTGATGTTCAGAAAAGGCAGACGCCGG
>CANRWP010000025.1 GCA_947643595.1 uncultured bacterium
GCGCGGCCGCAAGCGAAGAGTTGTCCAGCCAGTCACAGCTTATGAGGGGACTGGTTGAAAGGTTTAAGTTGAAAAAAGGATAAGGCAGGAAAAGGGCTTTTGGTATATAATTATTTCAACAAAAATTTTCCGAGGAGAGAATGATGATCAATTTTTTTGAAGTAGTAGAGACTAATGAGATGATAGATAAAGAGAATCTGGACGTCCGTACGATCACGCTGGGCATCTGCCTTTTGGACTGTATCGACGCGGACCTGGAGAAATGTAAGGAAAAAATTTACCGGAAGATCAGGGAGAAGGCGGGGAACCTGGTGCAGACGGGCGAGGAGATCTCCCGGGAGTTTGGCATTCCCATCGTCAATAAAAGAATTTCCCTCACTCCCATCGCGCTGGTGGGCGGGGCCTGCTGTAAGACGCCTGCAGATTTTGTTTCCATTGCAAAGGTGTTGGATCAGGCGGCGCACGAGGTGGGCGTCAACTTTATCGGCGGTTATTCCGCGCTGGTGGCAAAGGGGATGACAAAGGCGGACAGGTTATTGATGGAATCTATACCCGAGGCGCTCGCCTGTACGGAGCGGGTGTGCAGCAGCATCAATCTGGGCTCCACCCGCACCGGGATCAATATGGATGCGGTGCGCATGATGGGAGGTATCATCAAAAGGGCGGCGGAATTGACAAGAGAGAGGGATTCCATGGGCTGCACGAAGCTGGTGGTCTTCTGCAATGCGCCCGATGACAATCCCTTTATGGCGGGGGCTTTCCACGGCGTGACGGAGGCGGATGAGATCATCAATGTGGGCGTAAGCGGCCCCGGCGTTGTGAAGACAGCGCTGGAAAAAGTGCGGGGCGAGAGTTTTGAGGTGCTCTGCGAGACGATCAAAAAGACCGCGTTCAAGGTGACGAGGGTGGGACAGCTTGTGGCAAAGGAGGCATCCAGACGGATGCAGGTGCCCTTCGGCATTGTGGATCTGTCGCTTGCACCGACGCCTGCCATCGGGGATTCTGTGGCGGATATTCTCTGTGAGATCGGGCTGGAGAGAGTGGGAGCGCCTGGAACCACAGCGGCTCTCGCGCTGTTAAATGATCAGGTGAAAAAGGGCGGCGTCATGGCGTCCTCCTATGTGGGCGGGCTTTCCGGCGCGTTTATACCGGTCAGCGAGGATCAGGGGATGATCGATGCGGTACAGGCAGGAGCGCTCACGCTGGAAAAATTGGAGGCGATGACCTGTGTGTGCTCGGTGGGGCTTGATATGATAGCGATCCCCGGCGACACGAAGGAGACGACGATCGCAGGGATCATTGCGGATGAGATGGCGATCGGCATGGTGAACCAGAAAACCACGGCAGTCAGGATCATACCGGTGATCGGGAAAGGCGTGGGGGAGAACGTGGAATTTGGCGGCCTTCTTGGATATGCGCCGATCATGCCGGTCAATCCCTTCGGGTGTGAGAACTTTGTAGACAGAGGCGGCAGAATTCCTGCGCCGATCCACAGCTTTAAAAACTAAACTGCTGTTTGTGAAAAATTCTTCCTATTTTCTTTTATGAGATTGACAGGAAGAATTTTTTATGTTATCTTCAAATCGTAAGTAGTAAGTAGTAAGTAATAAGTGACAAAAGGCTGGAATACAGCAGAAAGGGAAGAGTATGAAAAAAGAATATACATTATCACAACAGTTTGCTCTGATCAGTCTGGACGGTCTCTCCTGCAATCATCGTTCGGCGGCAAAATATGCGGCGTTGAGGGGAATTGCGGCGGCAAAACTTTTGGAAGAGATTCTGCTTGGGAGGGAGGATATGCCTGCTGTGCAGGAGTTTCAGACAGAGTTGGAGGCGGGCATTGCAGCGATAAAAAACAGGAAAAAGAAGGAGATGGATGCGGTGGAAAGGGAGACGGCAGATCTGCTGCTGGCCGATGGCGGAATAGAGATCGTGCCGGATCTGCTGGGGTGCGATATGAACTATTACACGGCAGGCATTTCAATGAAGTCATACCGCAGCGACAGAGAGGTATATCTGTCCATAGTGGAGAGCGTGCGCGCTGAAATTTTGGAGGAAGGGCCGATTACAATGGAGTGCGCCTGCCTTTTGTGGCTGATCAGGGAGAGCGGGTGCATCCATGATATCTGTTCCGTGAAAGAGCAGGAGAAGATTCAGGTGAGAATGACGGCTCTGTGCGGTGAGGAAGAATTGACGGATGCGGATTATATCGGTATGATATGGAGACAGGAGTTTCACAGGAGCGGAGAACATATGATAAAGTCATTTCTGAAAGGGAAGCGGGAATTGTTTAAAAACCCCTATCTGGAAGGCGTCAATCTGTTGTTTCCCTTTTTGGACAGACGGCAGGCGATCTTTGTGGACTTTGTAATATTTGGAACAACGGTGAAGGACAGACGGTGGGCGATGATGGAATTTCTCTCGGAGAGGGGACATTTTGTGGAAGAGACGAAAAACGGAAACGAGACACTTTTGCGGATAGATAATGCATATTATCGCGTGTGGCCTAAAACTGTGCGCAGCTACAAGATCCCGATACAGGGAGCGAGCCTGTTGCCGGTTTATTGGTAGAAAGAGAAGAAAATCATGTCGAGACAAAGAACAATGGAGAAAATCCTTGCCTCCGAGTATGTGACGATCGGCGAGCTGGCGAGACTGACAGGCTGCAGATACAGTACACTGAAGTTCTATACGGAGGAGGGGATGCTGCCCTATGAGCAGGCTGAGGAGAATCTGACGAGAAGATACAGACAGGAGGAAAGTGTGGAGCGGGTGGCTTGGATCCGCGAAAAACGGGAGGAAGGAAGGACCGTACCGGAGATTAAAAAACTACTCACAGAATAACGATATTCTGAGCATATTCGCTTCCGGGAACCGTGCCGGGCAGTGCGGCACGGTACAACTCGGAAGCTTTTATTGTCTGTTCAAGCTGGGCGAGGGCAGACGGAGACAGGGTTTTTGGCGCATCCGCCAGTTTGGAGACAAGAGGGATGGAGGAGTGCTTTTTGATCTCGGAGAGCAGGGGTTCTGCCTGCCTGCGAAAGCCCAGGATCCTGGCATAGAGGGCGAAGCCCTGTTCCCTCTCGGCGGCCACGGCGTCCTTTGTCAGGTGCAGCAGGATATGCAGGAGGCAGCGATGTATTCTGGCGGAGGTCAGGTTCTTTGCCTTCAGGGCGGCGCTTAGTTCTTCGATGGAAGAACACCGCCGGAAGATGCCGGAAAGTCTCTCGGAAAGCTCAGGCGTTACATCCTGATATCGGGAGAGAGTTTTGGTGTCGGTATACTGCAGAGTATAGTACAGCGGCAAAAAGAGGGCGTCAAAGGTCAGGTATTGTCTCTGCCGCAGCGCTTCCAGATAGAGGGGCTGGCAGGCTTGCGGGACATAATTGTGCAACAGACCTTCCATTCTATCAGTACCGGGGGAGGATGAGAAGGCTTTTCTCAGTCCGGAAGCAGAGGCATATTCTGCACCCGGACTTACCGCTTCGTGGTAACCTGCTCCGAGACGCTTTACGGTGACAGGGATGATGGAAGAGCGCAGCTTATAAAGCGCTTTGCAGTATTCCGTGCCGAGGATATTGTTCGGACTCTCGAGGAGAGAGAGAAGAAACGTAATATTGCCCTCAGATGCATATTTTTCGGAATCATCCGGACAGAGAGATAACGCTTCATATCTGGCTCTCGGAAAGCTCATGCCCGCCTTCAGAAACTGCCGCAGGAGGCGCCGGTAGGTATCCGGCTCTTTCGAGAGGAACTTCCCGGCAGACCGAAAGGCATAAACATCCCCGCTTTCACTGCCGAAGCCCAGATGGGTGACGCACCCCAGACGATTAAGCAGAGAGACAGCGCCCTCCGCAAAATATTCCGCGCTCCCGGTGGAGACGGAGAGGGGCAGTTCCAGTACAAGATCCGCGCCGGATAAAAGGGCCGCCTTTGTCCGCAGGAATTTGGAAAAGAAGGCGGGTTCTCCGCGCTGTACGTAGTCTCCGCTCATCACCACAATGCAGAATTTTGCTCCGCACTCTGAGCGCAGCTGCCGTATCAGATATTCATGTCCCGTATGAAGCGGATTGAATTCCGCTATAACGCCTGCTGTCTTCATAAAACTGCGTACCTCCACATGCTGGACACCCACTGTAAGCTTCTACGTTCCAGGTGGCCTCTGAAAGGCATTTTATCATGAAAAAGTGTTTTTATTCAACTGTATACTGTATGATCTGTTCTACTGTCTGCTCGGAATGTCTTTTAAGGATGGAAGGATCGTCTGTATACTTTCCGGTCCGAAAATCGTAGATGAGGATCTGGCGGGGCTTTTCCAGGGAGATCCATATTTCAAAATCTCTGCTCTCAAATTCGCCGTCTGTGATGAGCTGGTCGTTGAAGGTCCAGAAGGATGCATCTTCACCGACGATGGAATCGACGGAAAATCTGACGCCTTCCACTCCGTCTACAGATTCGATCCCGCCATTATACCATAATGGATCTTTATCCCGGCTCAGCTCAGGATAGTGTTCATATATTTCATTTTCCAGCTCATCCAGCAGGTCATAATGGTGATGCTTCCAGTTAAATATTTCCTGTCGGTCGTAATCCGGGCAGGCGAAATAGGCTTTCTTGCCTTTCATATCGGGAACGGATATCTTAAATTCTCTTTTTTCTGATTGAAAGGGCAGTGTTTCCGCTCCGTATACGAGAATGTTTACCTCGTTTTCGTTCTCCTCATCCGGTTTCCACACCACGCGGCTGACACGGCAGGAGGCAAGATCGATAGTGCCGTTTATTTCAAGGCAGGACGTCTCCTCGTTGTAGGAGAGCTCTGAGCGTAACTTATGGGTGGATAAGGGCTCGCCGATCAAAAAGATTTTCACGAAGAAGGACAAAATAAGAAAAAACAGCAGTCCGGTGACCGTTGTGACGGCGATCTTCAGCATTTTAGTGCACCGCCGTACTTTCTTAAAGCCGTCGAGTGCGATTTCCTCCTTTGTTTCTGTATCCGCGGGAAGTTCCTCCTTCATTTCCAGGTAAGCCTGATGGCAATTCCCGCATTCCTCCAGATGCTCTCTGACTGTCTCTGATCCCGTTTCGCTCAAAATACCGTCGATATATCCTGGGAGCAGGTCTTTTATGATATTACAGGGAATATTGTTATTCATGTGCATTCAACTCCTTTTTTATTTTCTGTTTTGCCCGATAGAAAACTGTTCTGCTCCAGTTTTCGCTCTTTCCTAAGATGGCGCCGATCTCGCGGAAGGAGAGTTCTCCTGTGATCCGGTACAGAACAACTTCCCGCTCTGCTTCCGGCAGATGGTGGATCGCCCTGTACAGCTCGATCCTGTTTTCCTGCTCCAGCGCGTTTGTCTCTCCCTCCGGAGCGGAAACGTCGAGAAGACAGTCTGTCAGCTCCACGGTCTCCACACGCTTCTTTTTGCGTAGCTCCTGATACAGCACGTGCTTTGCTATCTGGCAGAGCCATGTGGAGAGCTTGCAGGAGCCGTCGTAGCGGGAGATAGAGCTCACCGCCCGCAAAAATGTCTCCTGCATGAGTTCCTCGGACCAATCGGGATCATGCGTATGGGAGTACAGAAAGCGGTAGACCAGGCTCGCATACTCCTGATAGACAGAATCCATATCTGCATTTTGAGAGTTATCCCGCACTTTTTCACCTCCTTCGCACTTCCCATTTCGGTTGACACGGGATTTTTTGTAGCTTACCTCTTATATCGCAACATAAGGGGATTTGTTACAATAAAAAATGAATTTTATTGAAAAAATCCTGATTTCGTGGTAAGCTAAGCGCGGTAAATATGTGATACAGCTTTCCGGGAACGCGGAGAGTTATAAAATACAGGAGACATCATGGGAAAGATACGGGACAGTCAGAAAAAGTGTGCGGTCATCAACGATTTATCCGGTTTCGGCAGATGTTCCATCGCCGTGGAACTGCCGATTATTTCCGCCATGAAAATACAGTGCTGCTTTGTACCGACGGCAGTTTTTTCCAACCATACCGGTTTTCAGTCCTTTTATCTGGAGGATTTTACGGAGAGAATGCGTCCTTATATGAAGGAGTGGGAAAAGCTGGAACTGCATTTTCAGGGAATCTGCAGCGGTTTTTTAGGTTCGCCTGAACAGATCGAAATTGTGGAGACATTTTTTAAAAATTTTAAGGACAAGGATACCGTGGTCGTTGTCGATCCCGTGATGGGAGATTACGGAAAGATGTATCCGACCTATTCCCTGGAAACCTGTCTGAAAATGCGGGAACTGATTCCGTGGGCGGACATCATCACGCCGAATTTGACGGAAGCCTGTATTTTAGCCGGTATTCCCTATGAGGAAAAGTGGACCAGAAAGAGGCTTTTGTGGCTGGCGGAGAAGCTTTCGGCGATGGGACCGGAGAAAGTGGTGATCACCGGTATCATCCAGGGGGAATTTATCGCGAATTATTGTTATGAAAGGGACGGTGAGCCCCGGATCTTCCGAACGATCAAGGCCGGAACGCAGAGGAGCGGGACAGGCGATATCTTCGCCTCTATTATCGCGGCGGACGCGGTGAACGGCGTGCCCTTTGAACAGTCGGTGAAAAAGGCGGGCAGATTTATCAAGAAATGTATCCTGAAGTCGATCGAGATGGGGATTCCCCTCACGGACGGCGTTTGCTTTGAGGAATTTCTGCATACTTTAAAATGATGGAGGAGAACAGGAAATGGCGATGGAAATTTTGTATGAGGTACACAATAATTTATATGTAAATCTGACGAATCGTTGCAGCTGCACCTGCACGTTCTGCCTGAGACAGGATCGGGATAAGATGGGGAAATCAGGCAGCCTCTGGCTGGAACATGAGCCGACAGCGCAGGAGGCGATAAATGAATTTTCAAAATTTCACAGGGAAGATTACAGTGAGGTGGTGTTCTGCGGTTTCGGTGAGCCCACGGAAGCTTTTGATGTGTTGAAGGAAGTGGCTGCTTTTGTGAAAAAGGAGTGGAAGTGCCCGGTCCGCATCAATACGAACGGGCAGGGTTCCCTGATCAACGGCAGGAATATCGCTCCGGAACTGGAGGGACTTATCGACACGGTCTCCATCAGCTTAAACCATCCGGATCCGGAGAAATATCAGGAGATCGTGCGCAGCAGATTCGGGGAGGAAGGTTACAGGGGGATGCTTGCCTTTGCGGGAGAATGTGTAAAATATGTGCCTCATGTAGTTATGACGACGGTGGACACGACGATCACAAAGGAGGAGGAGGAACGCTGTCGAAAGATATGTGAGGATCTGGGAGTCGTCTATCGGATCAGAGAGTGGGAAGCGTGAGGGAATATCCGGATTAAGAGACAGACAGTGAATAACGGAGAGGAAGAATGGAAGGACTACGGGAATTACTGCACAACGATATATTGATCGCAGGCGTTTTGAGCTGGTTTACGGCGCAGGTCATCAAAACGATTCTGTACGCGGTACTCAACAAAGAGATAGATTTTTCGAGGATGATCGGGGATGGAGGAATGCCCAGCGCCCACTCGGCCACAGTGACAGCGGTGGCGGCTATGACCGGACTGACGGGCGGGTTCGGTTCTTCCCTCTTTGCGGTGGCCTGTATCGTTGCGATCATTGTGATGCATGACGCCATGGGGGTGCGGCTGGAGACGGGAAAACAGGCAAAGATACTGAACGAGATGATAACGCTTCTGGAAGCCCTGGGACAGTCGAAACTGAGCATGGAGAAAAAGCTGAAAGAATTTGTCGGGCATACGCCGACCCAGGTGATGGCGGGAATGCTTCTGGGGATCGCCGTTGCGGCAATCTATTATTTTGTATTCTTGTAAAAAAAACAAAAATATTTTATAATATAAACCAATCTATAGAAGGGTATGGTATAACTTATGAAGTACACGTTTGAAAAAGAGATCGAAAAGAGCGAAAGCGGCGCCTTTATCGACATTCCTTTTAACGTATGGGAGATCTGTAAGCGGGAGGGCGAAGTTCCGGCGAAGGTCAGGGTGGGAGAGACTCTGTTTGTATGTAATCTGGAGCCGAAGAAGAACGGTTATTACAATATTCCTGTACAGCCGGAGATCATGGAGAAGCTTTCCTACGATAAAAAGTACAGGATATCTTTCCGCATCACAAAGAACAGCGTGGGGGACAGTCCTTACAGTACGTCCAACCCGATCCGCAGGATCGAGCATATCGATTGTCTGATCCAGCCGCATGACGGGCTCTGTGGACAGGCATGTATCGCAATGCTGGCGGGCATCACGCTGGACGAGGCGATCAATGTGATGCACTGCAGCGAGTGGCAGGCGACTATCGCCAAGATCATCGATACGCTCAACTACTTCGGTCTGGAGCATTCCGAAGAGATCGTCTACACTTGCGGGGAGGAGGATGTAACTCTGCCGAAATGCGCGATCATTCTGGAGAAGATGGGCCGTTACAGTCACTATCTGGTGGCCTTTGACGGAAAATTTTACGATTCCAATCTGGGGGTGCTGGATCGCTATGATATGACGAAAATGAAGGGATATCTGGAAATTTTGGTATGAACAGATTTGTGTTGAGGCAGTCGTTTCTTCTTCTGCTGACTGCGGCGATCTGGGGTGTGGCTTTTGTGTCCCAGAGCGTTGGTATGGATTATGTAGGACCTTTTACTTTCAATGCGGTGCGGAGCCTGCTCGGCGCCGCGGTTCTTGTCCCCTGTATTGCCTTCTTAAAAAAAATACAAAAAAAGGATGGGGAACAGGAAGTACATAAGACAGAGGATAAAAGGACATTGTGGATCGGAGGCGTGTGCTGCGGAGTGATCCTGGCGGTGGCGAGCACGTTCCAGCAGTTTGGAATTCAATATACGACCGTCGGAAAAGCGGGATTTATCACGGCCATGTACATTATCATAGTGCCGCTTTTGGGTATTTTTCTGAAAAAGAAAGTGGGACTGCGGATCGGTGTCAGCGTGGCGATCGCGGTGGCGGGGCTTTACCTGCTCTGCATGACGGAAAATCTGCGGCTGGAGACGGGGGATATTCTGGTGATGATCTGCGCCCTCGTGTTTTCTTTTCACATCATGGTGATCGATCATTTTTCACCGCTGGCGGACGGAGTGAAGATGTCCTGCATTCAGTTTTTGACCTGCGGAGTATTGTGCGGTGTCTGCATGTTCCTCTTTGAGAAGCCGCAGCTTACCCTGATCCTTGCGGCATGGAAGCCCATCCTGTATGCCGGTGTAATGTCCTGCGGCGTGGGTTATACACTGCAGATCGTGGGACAGAAAGGGATGAATCCCACAGTGGCGTCGCTGATCATGAGTCTGGAATCCGTGATCTCGGTGCTGGCAGGATTTGTTCTGTTGGGAGAGGTGCTGAGTAGAAAGGAACTTTTGGGATGTGTGCTGATGTTTGTGGCGATCGTGCTGGCGCAGCTGCCGGAAAAGGCAGGGAACTTCCGGCGGCTTTTGCGGAAGAAATGAGAGAGCTTTTCGGGAAATTGCCGGGGGTTTCGGTGTCGGAACTGCCGGCTTTTTTAAAGAGCCTGCAGGGGGAACGCAGCTTTGGGCTTCGGAGAAATCCTTTGAAGTATACCGGGGAAGAGTTCGAGAGGGAGATGCCCTTCTCGCTGAGGAAGGTTCCCTGGGCGCAGGAGGGATATTTTTACGACGGGGAGGAGCAGCCGGGAAAGAGCCCTTACCATGCATCAGGGGCTTTTTATATCCAGGAGCCCAGTGCCATGATCGCGGCGGAACTTCTGGGGGCGGAGCCGGGGGAGTGCATTATGGATCTCTGTGCTGCGCCGGGCGGGAAGAGTACGCAAATCGCCGGAAAGATGCAGGGAAAAGGTCTGTTGGTCTGTAACGAGTACGTGCCTGCGCGGGCGGAGATCCTGGCGCAGAACATGGAGAGGACGGGCGTTTCAAACTGTGTGATACTGAAGGAGAGCGCGGAGCGGTGTGCGGAGTGTTTTCCATTGTTTTTCGACAGGGTGCTGGTGGATGCGCCCTGTTCCGGGGAGGGGATGTTTCGCAAGGAGGAGCAGGCGCTCTTACATTGGTCGCCGGAGAATGTCGCCATATGCGCCGATCGTCAGAGGGAGATTCTGGACCAGGCGGCGAAGATGGTGAAGCCCGGCGGAGTGTTAGTCTATTCTACCTGTACGTTTTCGGAGGCGGAGGACGAAGCGGTGATCCGGGATTTTCTGGAAAGACACGTGGAGTTTTATCCGGACGGAGAGGTTTTGTCGGAGGCGCTTTTGAGGGCGGGCATATGTTCCGGGGGAGTGCCGGGTACGGTGAGGATGTGGCCCCATAAGATTCCGGGGGAAGGACATTTTGCGGCGAAACTCAGAAGGCGGGGAGAGGAAGAGCGGGGCGGAAAAAAATCCGGTCGCGCAAAAAGGCAGTCTCCCGGGAAGAAAAATACGGAATTGGGACAGTGGAATGATTTCCGGAATTTTTGTGAACAATATCTGGAGAGAGGATATCTGCAAAAATTGGAGGAGAGCGGAAGGCTTGTCTGGAGGAGGGAGCGGCTCTACCTGGTGTCCGAACTGCTTCCCGAAACGGGGAATCTGCGGATCGGGAGAGGCGGACTGTACCTGGGGGAGGCGAAGAAAGGGCGGTTTGAGCCGTCCCACACCTGGGCCATGACGCTGAAAAAAGAGGATGTGCAGCAGTGGAAGGAAGCGGAGGATCCGGCGGTTTACCTGAGAGGGGAGACTCTGGAAAATACAGGGCTCAGAGGTTGGATCCTCATACTGTTTCAGGGCAGACCGATGGGCTGGGGCAAAGCCGGAGGGAATCTGATAAAAAATCATTATCCCAGGGGACTGCGGATCTATGGAGAGTATGAGTGAAGGTGACAGGGAACATTGTAAAAGAAATTACATTGGGGGATATAGTGATCTGGCTGCTCTTTCTGGGGGAGATTCCGGAAGAGGACCTGGCGGAGATGTATGCGCACTGCGGCGGGGAGCGCAGGAAAAAAATTGAGCGGATTAAGCCGGAGCTGAAGAAGAGACAGTCGATCGGCGCAGGCTATCTGCTGTACCTGCTTAGAGAAAAGTTTTCCATAGAAGCGGAGCCGACTGTTCTGTCCGGCGGGAAACCTGTTTTTTCGGGTAATGAGAGCGTTCAGTTCAACATATCCCACTGTGGAGAGACAGTCGTGCTTGCGTTTGGGAAAAGGTCTCTGGGGGTGGACACAGAATATGTCAGATCGGCCAATTTGAAACTGGCGGAGCGTTTTTTTGCGAAGGAGGAATATCAATATCTCCTTCAGCTGGATAACGAAACGCGAGCGGACGCTTTTTACCGGATCTGGACCGGCAAAGAGGCAGTGGTAAAGGCGGCAGGATGCGGCTTATCCACGTCGTTAAAGGGGTTTTCCGTTCTGGAAAAAACGGTGGAGATGTCGGGAAATAAGTATGAGCTGCACCGGCAAAAACTCATCCTGGGTGAAAATTCCCTGTGGATTTCCGCAGCACAGCTCGTGGAAGATTTTCTGTAAATCAGTCGATACAGTCCCGGTCAAGGGGGGAACACGCGGCTTTCAATAGTTTTTGCATCTGGCGTATCCCCTCCTTCTGGGAAATGATAATGGCGTCCAAAATGGGTATAAGCTGGGGGCAGAGAGGAAAGCACAGCGCGTTTTCGGACATTTTCACAGCCCCCTCGTGATGAGGGATCATTTCCCGCAGAAAATCACAGGGAATCCGCTCAGTGCGGGGAGCATTTTTCATTTCGGTGAACATGGTCTGCGTGATCGACCGAAAGGAGAACAGATACCGGCGCATCTGCTGATTGTTGTTTTCGTGTTCCGAACAGCAGAAAAAGGCATTTTTCATATTCTCAATGCTTTTCGTCTGTTCTTCGATGATGTTTTTGGCGATCTTATTGAGCGGGATGATGATGTCTTTTTCGTATGTATTCCGGCAGCATTCGTGCCCTTTGCTGGAAGGCGCGGTATACTGCAGCAGATTTTCCGACATGCGTTTGGCAGCCTCATGGTGTGGGATCATCTGGCGGATAAAGAGACCGGAGATGCTTCCGTGAGGTCTTGGGGCCATCATGCCGCGAATCATGTCTTGAAGAATTTGATCAAAACAGGTAAGATAGGTGGTGGATGGTTTATTTTGTTCCTGAATATTTTGCATAGACTGCTGCTCCTTAAAAATGACAAAAGATACGGTTTCTTTATATGATATGCTAATATTTATTTTTTGAGCCTGTGGAAGAACAGAAAGTGCAGAACAATGCGTCGGGTTCGCACAAATACCGGCGGTATGCATAAGTTATTACAGCAGACATTTTTAAGTGGAGAGAGAAGAATGAATGATTTGCAAATGAGCATTGCGGCGGGTATTTTTATACCATTTTTAGGGACAGCGCTGGGTTCCGCCTGTGTGTTCTTTATGAAGAAAGAACTGGGGGATAAGGTTCAGCGTGTGCTCACCGGGTTTGCGGCGGGCGTCATGGTGGCGGCTTCCATCTGGAGTCTTCTGATTCCCGCGATGGAGCAGGAGGAGTCCATGGGGAAACTGGCCTTTATGCCTGCGGCGATCGGCTTCTGGCTGGGCATCCTGTTTTTGTTGTTTTTGGATCGGATCATTCCGCATCTGCACAGAAACAGCAGAGAGCAGGAGGGCCCCCACGTGGGCCTGAAAAATACGACCATGCTGCTGTTTGCGGTGGTACTCCACAATCTGCCGGAGGGAATGGCTGTCGGTGTCGTCTATGCCGGGCTGATAATGGGAAACGGGGCGGTGACTGTCAGCGGGGCGCTTGCGCTGTCTATCGGTATCGCGATCCAGAATTTCCCGGAGGGAGCCATTATCTCGATGCCGCTTCGGGCGAGAGGCATGTCAAAATGGAGAGCTTTTGTGTACGGGGTGCTTTCCGGCGTAGTGGAACCGGTGGGGGCGCTCCTTGTCATTATCGCATCGGGATTTCTCGTTCCGGCACTGCCCTATTTTCTCAGTTTTGCGGCGGGGGCCATGTTCTATGTGGTGGTGGAGGAACTGATACCGGAGATGTCGCAGGAGCCCCACTCCAATATCGGGACGATCGCTTTCGGGGTAGGATTTACCATCATGATGATACTGGATGTAGCGTTAGGATAAAAGTGTACTGTAATGGAGGAGAAATGAAATCAAATGTCAAAAGATACGTGCTGCTGCACATTTTGCTGTTAGTGTTTTCGCTTAGCAGTGTCTGCAGTAAACTGGCGGCGCAGGAAGATGTCATGAGATTTAAATTTATAATGATGTACGGATTTGTGATTATGCTGCTTGGGGTCTACGCCATATTCTGGCAGCAGATCATAAAGAGCATGCCGCTTACGGCGGCTTATGCCAACAGGGCGATCACGGTATTTTGGGGAATGCTCTGGGGATTGATCATTTTCAAAGAAAAGATCACGCCGGGAAAAGTGGCGGGAGCGGCTTTAGTCATCTCCGGAATTATTCTGTTTGCCTTATCTGACAGGGAGGAAAAATGATATGAGAATGTATATGTACGCGCTGTTGATACTGGCGGGGACTTTTATTGCGGCCATTTCTCAGGTGATGCTGAAGATCGAGGCGAACAAGCCCCATAAATCACATCTGCAGGAGTATTTGAATCCGCTGGTGATCTTTGCCTATGTGCTGTTTGTCGGGACAACCCTTCTGTCGATTCTGGCATATCGGGGGATACCGCTCTCCATGGGACCGATTCTGGAGGCTACCAGCTATATTTATATTACGATATTCGGTGTAAAGATATTCGGGGAGAAGATGAACAGGGGAAAAGCGGCGGCGCTTTTTCTGATCATTTGCGGAATTGTCGTATATTCTTTGTTCGGCTGAGAATCGGTGTCCGATGGAGCGAATGATAGAATTTCATACATATCAATCATAAGAGCGAGGGAAATATGGGAAGAGAAGAACTGACGCCCAGCGAGAGCGAGTGGCAGGTGATGGAAGTGCTGTGGGAAAGCGGGGAGGCGATGACTTCGTCGGAAGTGATCGGCAGGCTCGGATCCGAGAGCGGTATGAATCCCAAGATGGTCCGGGTGTTGATGAACAGACTGTGTCAGAAGGGGATTCTGGCGTACCGGGTGGATGAGAAAGACTCACGAATCTATCACTATTATCCGTTGAAGACAAAGGCGGAGTGCCAGAGGGAGAAGAGCAACCGATTTATCGAGAGTTATTTTGCGGGAAATCATATAGGCGTCGTGACGGCGCTGATAGACAGTGCAGAGTTGACGGAGGAACAGATTCGGGAGCTGGAAGATGTTCTGCAGAGAAGCAGAGGGGACAGAAGGAGACCATGATACCGGAGTGGATCGACAGAGGCCGGGAAGTGATCGGCTGCATAATGTGTTATTATACCGTAAATCTGGGGAGAGGGCTCTTCGTTTCCTTTTTGCTGCTTGCTGTTGTGATGTTGTTCAGAAAGCTTCCGCTTTTTCGGAACAGTTTTTGCAGGATGATCCTGTGGAGTTTTTTTCTGTGGCTTCCGTTTATCGGCAGGCTGAAATTTTTCTATGAGACAAGGCTTGGCGTCAGGGGCTTTTTATGGTGGGCGGACTGGAATTACCGGCATACCCGGGCGGGAGGAATCTATTTTCTGGTGATGATGCTCTACGGCGGCTTTCTGATCTGCAGAAGATGGAAACTGATGCGCGCCGTAAAAAAGCTGGAGAGGCTGAGAGAAAATATTTATATCTGCGACAGCGCGGTGACGCCTTTCGCCGCAGGATTGTTTTTTCCGAAGATCGTGGTGCCCGGAGTGATGATCGCAGAATATGGCAGAGAGGACCTGGAAACCATACTGTTTCATGAAAAGATACATATCAGACTGGGGCATCTGTGGTGCCTTTTTGCGTGGGATGTGCTGAGAGTGCTGTTCTGGCCGAATTTTTTTCTGACACTCTGCGCCGGGGAGCTGCGGGCGGATCTGGAGGAGATGTGCGATCGGGTGACCATACAGAAGAGCGGGAGAAGCGCCTGGGATTACGGTCTGTTGCTGCTTAAGTGCATCCGACTGCTGCGGCTGGCAAAACAGGGAAGAGAGCCTGCGGACGTCGCGGCTTTTGCGGGTGAGACAGCGGGCAGCTATGAGGAGATCAGGCGGAGGATCTTAAAGATCGCGGATTTCAGCCGGTATAAAACAGGAAACGTTCTTTTTGTTATTCTGGCAGGAGTCCTGCTTCTGACGGGCGGCTTCCTGGGAATCCACAGAAATTCCTACGCCAGATACACACAGCTTGAGAGTATCACGATATTCGATGATACCGGCGCCCATGTCATTCTGGAGGACAGCGAAAAGC
Source organism: uncultured bacterium (assembly GCA_947643595.1). Lineage (GTDB taxonomy): Bacteria > Bacillota > Clostridia > Lachnospirales > Lachnospiraceae > 1XD8-76. The sequence goes on from CANRWP010000025.1 coordinate 15,307, forward strand.
TGCGCCGGGCAGTTACGTTTGACGAGGAGAAGGTGACGGTCAGGACAGCGGAAATGTTTGATCTGCTGGAGGAGAGCGGCGCGCAGACGGAAGGGATATACATACTGTTCGGCGGTTTTATGAAGCAGCCCGGCGTGGGCGGCGGAGGCGATATTGTATATGCCGATATTTCACAGTTTATCGGGGATCAGACGGAGATAGCGTACGAGAAGAGTGTGGACGCGACGACCCGGATCTTTATGTTGATGTGAAAAATCAGCACTTGTAAAAAAGAAATTCTTGTATTATTCTGTATAGGGTAAACAGGAGAACTTAATACGAAGATAAAGCAGGAGGACAACAATGGACAAAAAAGTGGCAGAACTTTTAAACGACCAGATCAACAAGGAGCTCTATTCGGCATATCTCTATCTCGATATGGCCAATTTTTACAGCGATAAGGGGCTGGATGGCTTTGCGAACTGGTATGAGATCCAGGCGAAGGAAGAACAGGATCACGCGATGCTGATCTACCAGTATCTGCACAACAACAATGAGAAGGTGACACTGGAGGCTGTGGCGAAGCCGGATAAGACCTACAGCGAGCTGATCGATCCGCTGCGGGCAGGGCTTGCGCATGAACAGTATGTGACATCCCTGATCAACAACATCTATGCGGCGGCGCAGGAGGTAAAGGATTTCCGCACCACGCAGTTTCTGGACTGGTTCATCAAGGAGCAGGGCGAGGAGGAGAAAAATTCTTCCGACCAGATCACAAAGATGGAACTGTTCGGCGATGATGCGAGAAGTTTGTACATGTTGAACGAGGAACTGGGCGGCAGGGTCTACAGCGCGCCGTCACTGGTATTATAGGAGAGTTAAGAGACAGATCACCTGCGCAGGCAAAAGAGGGCTTGCGCAGGTGATTTTTTTGTACAGATCCTTTGACATTTTTGTCTATTTGTGATAGACTAAATATGTCTATTAAAAATAGACAGAGAGGAGAGAGATATGACAGACTACAAACTGGGGGAAGTGGAATCCCGTTTTGCGGATATTATATGGGAGAATGAGCCGCTGACCACGAAGGAACTGGTGGGCTTGTGCGAGCGGGAACTGCACTGGAAGAGGACGACGACCTATACGGTTTTAAAAAAACTGAGTGAGCACGGCATCTTTCAGATGCGGGAAAAGCAGGTGACATCCCTGATCTCCAGGGAGGACTATTACGCGGGCAGAAGCGAGCAGTTTGTGCAGGAGACGTTTCAGGGATCTCTCCCCGCTTTTATCGCCGCCTTTACGAAGCGCAAGACGCTGACGGAACAGGAGATCGCGGAGATACGAGGGATGATAGACCGATTTTAGGGGGACATATGGGACAGATTTTTTTAAAGGTATTGAATATGGGACTGACGGCGAGCTGGCTGATCCTGGCGGTGATGATCCTGCGGCTTTTTCTGAAAAGGGCGCCCCGGTGGACCGCCTGTCTGCTGTGGGCGCTGGTGGCGCTTAAACTGATCTGCCCTTTTTCGATCGAGAGCGCTCTGAGTCTGATTCCGAGCAGTGAGCCTCTGCCGGAAAAGATCATGACCGGAAATACGTTTCAGGTGGATACGGGGATCGGTTTTGTGGATGTTCCGGTGAACGATTATCTGGGGGATCATTATTATGAAGGGGTCACTGTACCGCTTGACAACGGAAATCGTGTGATGAATGCGCTTGGCGTCATTTGGATAACAGGCGTTATCATAATGCTTTTGTACAGTTTTGTCAGTTGTTACAGGCTGTACCGGATCACCAGGGCGTCCATTTGTCTGAGAGAGAACATATTTCAGTGCGACGGTATTGATACCCCTTTTATTCTGGGGATCGTCAGACCGCGCATCTATCTGCCGAGCGGGATGGAGAAGGAGCAGACGGAGTATGTGATCGCCCATGAGCGGGCGCATCTGAAAAGTCGGGATCACTGGTGGAAACCGGCGGGTTTTCTTCTGCTGTCAGTCTACTGGTTCCAGCCCTTATGCTGGGTCTCCTATATTCTGCTCAGCAGAGATATCGAGTTTGCCTGTGATGAGAAGGTGATCTGTGCGTTGAGCGGAGAGGGGAAGAAGGCGTATGCGGAGGCGCTGCTCTCCTGCAGCATAAGACAGAATATGGTCACAGCCTGTCCGCTCGCCTTCGGGGAAGTGGGCGCAAAGGAGCGAATAAAAAACGTACTGCACTACAAAAAACCGGCGTTTTGGGTTCTTCTGGCGGCGCTCTTTTGTTGTATCACAGCGGCGGTATGCTTCCTGACGGGACCCAAGGAAGAGGGGGAGAGTACCTCGACCGAGGAGGAGATTGCGGTCTATATGGAGGACGTGCGAATGCGCGCGGAATGGTATGCGAAAACGGCCTATGAGGAAGCGCTTGACGGTCCTTACAATTATGATTACAGGAGCTGGCGCGTCAAATACTGGGAAAAGTGTTACACTTATGATGATCTGGAGAGAAAGGTCTATGAGGTTTACCGGTTTGACTATGAATTTCTGAGCGGATCGCCGGAGGATGTGGTGCTCGCGGGCGGAATGTCCGTCTCGAAGGACGGCTGGGTGACGCCGGATTATCCGGACAGCAGGTATCTTGTCTATGAGAAGGATGGAGAACAGCGGGAGTTTGCGGTGATGCTGTTTGAAAACGACTGTGTGCCCGGGGATGAGGTGTTTACGGCGGATCTTCTGGCGGCGGTGCGGGAGCAGGAATCGGAGGATACTCAGAGCGCGGAGCTGACGGAGTTTGTGGAGCGCTGGACGGAGGCTTTCGTCGCCAGAGACGGCGAGAGCATCGCGGGTATGATGTCGGCGGAGCTTAGGGCGGAGGCCATGCCGGATTCGGACGGGTACAGCTTCGGCTTCTCAAGCCCCTGGCCGCGGGATGTCGATGCGGACTGCTTTTTTCAAATCTATGAGGAAGAGCAGAACCGGGCGGAAATCTACTACTATGCGCACACCTCGGATCCCCATGTCACCTGCTTGAGGGAGATACTGTGGCTTGGATGGGAAAATGACAGCTGTGTCGTGACAAGGAAAGAACTGAACTGGTATGAGGATATTGACACGGCGAAGGAATTTAGAGAGGCGTACACATCCTGGGGTTCTCTCGACGGGAGCAGGATGGATTACACGAAAAACGGCCTGGGGGAGACGTTAAATGAGAATGCGCTGCTCTCCAGCAGTATGGCGTATCAAGATCTCTTTGAGCCAAAGAGCGCCGCCGCCTTTCTCTTAAATCTGTCCGACGATCCGAATAAGGTGCGGTACACGCTGCACGAGCCGGAGGGAAGCGGGCTTGTGGGACTGGATATCACCTTTTTGGAGGATAGGGAAACCTTTACGATCAGCATGTTTCAGCCCTACGGGGAAAACGGGATCTGGGTGCCGGTGGATGAGCGGATAGACGTGGTCGCAAGAATGATGAAAATAGACCGCGAGGAATGGAGCGGGTTTTGTATCGGAGAGATTCCGGAGCAGGAGATCAGGCTCTATGGCTATAACGACGAGGAAGTCGAGGACCGCGGCGTCGCGTTGGAGGTGGGGGAGGACGTATACTATTTTGACTGGTATTATACGAGCCCAAGAGACAGATTGCCGGAGTTGTACTGGGATGAAGAGAGGCAGGAACTGCAGATTTCCTGCGAAATTTATACAGGAACCGGCATTTCGGCGGAGGAATTTCATATCCTGCGGATCGGTGACAATACAGTACAGGAGAGCCATTTCAGCCTGGAGGATTACTGCGCCATTCTGGAGGAGCGGATCGATTGGAGTTTTGATGAGGAGACCAGAAACCTTATCCTGACGGATAAAAAGAGCGGGGAAGCATTGCAGGCGGTGGCCATTCCGGAGGAACAGGGGGATAAAGTATCAGGTGTGGAACTTGGAATGATATCCGGCTTTTCTCCCGGAAAACAAATAGATTTTCATGTCTATACGGGATACTATGTGGATGACTGGATCGGTGTGGCCGAGTATGAGAATATGCCATGGCTTTTGTTTGAGGTGGTGACTGAGCGGAGGGAGAACGGAGATATCACTTTCGGGTTGGGGGAGTTGATAACATGGAGCGTGTGATATATTCAGTGAAAGAGGATTGTACCTTTTTTAATACTTGATTTTAGATAATGGGGGGGTATAATCAAGGTAAGGCAAAATATATATGAGGAGGAAACCGGAATGGGTACATACTACAGACACAAAAAAACCGAGACCATCGATGTGCCATACTCTTTTAAGTGTGAGCAGTGCATGAAGGACAGCGGGCCGTTAAAAGCCACCATCAAAGGCATGGAGGCGGAGATCAACAGCAATTACAGGGATCTGGAGTACAATAAGCAACAGAAACTGAACGAGATGGCGCACAAAAACCTTGTGAGCGAGGTGAAGGGAGCCTATAAGAACGCGACGGAGAAGAATATTTTCAGCAAGGCGTTTAAAGATGAATGTCCTCACTGCCACAAGCCGCAGTCCTGGGCAGTCAGCGGCATAAAAGATGATATGTTCGGAAATTCGATCGTCAGTCTGATCGTCGGTCTGATCGTGGCGGCGGGATGTTATTTCTTCTCGGGCGTGGAAAACGCGATGACGATCGCGATCGCCGCGTTTGGGATCAGCGTGGTGGTAGCGGTGGTATTCCTTGTGGTGAATATCGCGAAACTGAACGGAAAGAAAAAGCAGACGGCCAATGTGACACAGAGAAATGTGCCGGTGATCGAGTGGAGCGCGGTGCAGAATCTGCTGGATGAGAAGTAGAGCCGGTAAATTGCCAAACCTGTCAAGAAAAACACATTGCCAACGCTGTCAAGAAAAACACTTGACAGCGATATTTATTTATAGTAAACTATCGCTTGTGGCTTGGAATACGCCGTGGCTTTTAGACGGAAAGGGCAGGCAGTTATGGAAAAAATCGTGGAGCAGGGTCTTTTGTATGATTTTTACGGGGAACTGCTGACGGAACATCAGAGAAATATTTATGAGGATGCGGTCTACAATGATATGTCTTTGGCGGAGATCGCGGAGCATTACGACATCAGCAGACAGGGTGTGCACGATCAGATCAAACGGTGCGGTAAGCTGCTGGCGGGTTATGAGGAAAAGCTGCATCTTGTAAAGAAGTTCACGGAGGCAAAGCGGATGATCGCGCGGATTGATTCGCTGGCAAAAGAGGGAGCGCTGGTGTCGGAGGAAGAGTGCAGGGAGCATCTGGAGGAGATCCGGCAGCTCACCGCAGAATTGATGGAGAATATATAAATGGCTTTTGAAAGCTTGACAGATAAACTGCAGAATGTATTTAAGAAGCTGCGCGGCAAGGGCCGTCTGACCGAGGAGGATGTAAAGATCGCTCTGAAGGAAGTCAAGATGGCGCTTCTGGAGGCGGATGTAAACTTTAAGGTGGTGAAAAAGTTTGTAAAAGCCGTGGAAGAGCGGGCGATCGGTTCCGATGTGATGAACGGTTTGAACCCCGGACAGATGGTGATTAAGATCGTCAATGAGGAGATGACCGCATTGATGGGATCGGAGACGACGGAACTGAAGTTTCAGCCGGGAAAATCCATCACGACGATCATGATGTGCGGTCTGCAGGGCGCAGGTAAGACGACCACCACGGCGAAACTGGCGGGAAAGTTTAAGCTGAAGGGGAAAAAGCCTCTGTTGGTTGCCTGCGATGTGTACCGGCCCGCAGCTATCAAACAGCTGCAGATCAACGGAGAAAAGCAGGAAGTGGACGTATTTTCCATGGGTGGGAATCAGAGTCCGGTGGATATCGCGAAAGCCGCTCTGGAACACGCCCGGAAAAACGGTCATACGGTGGTAATTCTCGATACGGCGGGCCGTCTTCACGTCGATGAAGAGATGATGGCGGAACTGCAGAGGATCAAGGAAAATGTGGAAGTGCACCAGACTCTGCTCGTGGTGGATGCGATGACCGGTCAGGACGCGGTCAACGTGGCCTCCGAGTTTGATGAAAAAGTCGGTGTGGACGGCGTTATTCTGTCGAAGATGGACGGCGATACCAGAGGCGGTGCGGCGCTTTCGGTCAAGGCGGTCACCGGCAAGCCGATCCTGTACGTCGGTATGGGTGAAAAACTTTCCGATCTGGAACAGTTTTATCCGGATCGCATGGCAGGCCGCATCCTGGGGATGGGCGACGTGCTCTCCCTGATCGAGAAAGCCCAGGAGAATATACAGATCGATGCAGACAAAGAAAAAGAGATGGCTGCAAAGATGAAAAAGGGAAAGTTCGATTTCGAGGACTATCTGGAGAGCATGAAGCAGATGCGGAACATGGGCGGGCTCGGAAGCCTTCTGTCCATGATGCCGGGACTGGGCGGGAAAGCCGATATTTCCTCCATGATAGATGAGAAGGACCTGGCGAGAAACGAAGCGATCGTACTGTCCATGACGAAGAAAGAGCGGGCAAATCCCAAACTGTTAAATCCCGGCAGAAAGCACAGGATCGCGAAGGGGGCCGGCGTCGATATCGCCCAGGTGAACCGCTTTGTAAAACAGTTTGAGCAGAGCCAGAAGATGATGAAGCAGATGCAGGGAATGATGGGAAAGAAAGGCAGAGGTTCCCTCGGAGGAATGCTCGGCGGACGGGGAAGATTCCCTTTTTGACGGTAGTAAAGCTGCACGGAGTGAGAAATTCTGTGAATAGCTGAAAATAAACTATATATTTTATACTATAAAAAGAAAGCAGAGGAAAAAGACATGGTAAAAATCAGATTAAAGAGAATGGGACAGAAAAAAGCACCTTTTTACAGAATCGTGGTTTCTGACAGCAGGAGCCCGAGAGACGGCAGATTCATCGAGGAGATCGGTACTTATGATCCCAAGACAGAGCCAAGCACCATCAAGATCAATGAGGAACTGGCAAAGAAATGGTTAGCGACCGGAGCACAGCCGACAGAGACCGTTGAAAAGCTTCTGAAAATAGCAGGTATTGAGAAATAAGATGATTTCAGGTCTTCTTTTGGAGGTGTAGAATGAAGGAATTGGTTGAAGTAATTGCAAAAGCGCTTGTTGATAATCCGGAAGAAGTTGTAGTGACCCAAAAAGGCGAGGGCAGAAATATTACCGTCGAACTTCACGTGGCGGCTGACGATATGGGAAAAGTGATCGGAAAGCAGGGCAGGATCGCCAAGGCGATCCGCTCCGTTGTGAAAGCGGCTTCCACGAAGGACAATAAGAGAGTAGATGTGGAAATCATCTAAAATAGAGAAGAATCCTGCACTGCAGGATTCTTTTTATCGGGGTTGAGGAGTATAATGCAGGATAAATTTCAGGTGGGAGCGATCGCTTCCGTGCATGGGATCAAAGGGGAAGTGAAGGTATTCCCCACGACAGATGAGCCGACAAAATTTAAAAAGCTGAAGTCGGTTATATTGAAGACCGAAAAGGAAGAACGGGAGATAGCCCTGCAGTCGGTCCGTTTTTTCAAGAATATGGTCATCGTGAAGTTTCAGGGCATTGAAAGTCCGGAGGATGCGCAGAAGTACAGGGGCGCAACGCTCTGGATCGCGAGGGAACAGGCGGTGCCGCTGCGGGAAAATGAGTATTACCGGGCGGACCTGATAGGTTTAACCGTCGTGACGGAGGACGGAGAAGAGCTGGGTATTTTGACGGATGTCCTGGAGACGGGGGCCAACGATGTGTATGAGGTGACGCTGTCCGATAAAAAAACAGCGCTTTTTCCGGCCATCCGGGAATGTATTAAAGAGGTGGATGTGGAAAAAGGATATATAAAAGTACATGTGATGGAAGGACTTCTCTCATGATGCATTTTCATATTCTGACTTTATTTCCCGATATGGTGCTGCGAGGGCTCAGGGAAAGCATTATCGGCCGCGCGGAATCGGCCGGGCATATCGGTATCGAGGCTCTCAATATACGGGATTACACATTGGATAAACACAAAAAAGTGGACGACTATCCCTATGGAGGCGGCGCCGGCATGCTGATGCAGGCGCAGCCTGTTTACGATGCATATCTGGAAGTGCAGCGCAGGATTTTTGAGCGGAGAGAAAAAGAGGGGAGTGCGGATAGACAAAAGCCCCGGGTCGTCTATGTGACTCCCCAGGGGGAGGTCTTTCGCCAGGAGATGGCAAAGGAATTTGCCGGGGAGGAGGATCTGATCCTTCTGTGCGGCCACTATGAAGGAATTGACGAGCGGGTGCTGGAAACCATAGTGACGGATTATGTGTCGATCGGGGATTATGTGCTCACCGGGGGAGAGCTGCCGGCCATGGTGATGGTGGACGCGATCGCCCGCATGGTGCCGGGCGTATTGACCAACCGGCTCTCTGGGGAGACAGAGTCCTTTTCGGACAATCTGCTGGAATATCCCCAGTATACCAGGCCGGAGAACTGGAATGGAAAGACCGTGCCGGCGATCCTGCTCTCCGGCGACCACGCGAAAGTGGATGACTGGCGGCTGCAGATGGCGAAACAGCGCACGCGGGAGAGAAGACCGGACCTGTATGCGCTGTATGAAAAAGTGAATCCGGTGACAGAGAAAAAGAGAAAATAACAATATCTTTCCGCTTTTCCGCATATACATGGAATAAACGAGGTAAGAGGAGAATTTCATGGGAATGGTTAAAAGCGGAAAAAACAGGGGAAAGTGGCTGGCCCTGACGCTCGCGGCGGTCATTGCTGTGGGAAGCATCCTGCCTGTCCGGGCGGCAGGGCCGGAGATCACCGCACCGTCGGCGATCGTGGTGGAGGCTTCCACAGGGCAGGTTGTCTATGAGAAGAATGCGGAGGAGAGAAGAAGTCCGGCCAGCATCACCAAGATCATGACCCTGCTGATTATTTTTGATTATCTGGACAACGGAAAGGTAAAACTGGAAGATGAAGTGCGGACTTCGGCCCATGCACAGTCCATGGGCGGATCTCAGGTCTTTCTGGAGGAGGGGGAGATCCAGACATTGGATACGCTGATCAAATGTATCGCGGTGGCGTCCGGCAACGATGCGGCCGTGGCGGCGGCGGAGCATGTGGCGGGAAGTGAGGAGGAGTTTGTCTATCTGATGAATCAGAGAGCGGCATCCCTCGGTATGGAAAATACGCACTTTGAGGATTGCTGCGGTCTGACGGATTCCGACGGACACTATACGACGGCGAGGGATGTGGCGATCATGTCCAGAGAGCTGATCACAAAATATCCGGAGATCTACGATTATACGGGGATCTGGATGGAAGATATCACGCATACGACAAACAGAGGGTCGGAGACCTTTACGCTGTCCAGCACCAACAAGCTGCTGAAAAGCTATGAGTGGGCGACCGGATTAAAGACCGGCTCCACCAGCAAGGCGAAATTTTGTCTTTCCGCCACGGCGAAAAAGGACAATATGGAGATGATCGCGGTGGTGATGGGCGCGGAGGAGGGGAAGATCCGGTTTTCCGAGGCGATCACGCTGCTTAGCTACGGCTACAGTGTAAGCCATATCTACGAGGATAAGAACGAGGATATTCTGCCGGATGTGCCGATCAAAGGCGCCATAGTGGAGAAGGCGGAGGTCGCCTACCAGGGACCATTCCGCTATCTGGATATCACCGGACAGAATCTGGACGGTGTGGAGAAGATCATCTCTTTGCCGGAGCAGGTACAGGCGCCGGTGAAGGCCGGAGATACGGCCGGGGAGGTCATTTATCTGCTCGCCGGGAATAAGCTGGGAAGCGTTCCGATCCTGTTTAAGGAGGATATTCCCAAAGCGGTTTACCGGGATTTTGTGAGGAAAGCTTTTCAGGAGTTTTTGCTGTCGGCCTGAGCGGATAAGTGGACAAAACGGCATATGCTGTGTTACAATCAGACAGTATGTGCAAAATGCGGACAGGAGGACAATGATGAGGATGAACAGTACATGGATAGTGACCGTATTGCTTGTACTGTTTGTGTGCCTTGTCATTGTCCTGCTCTGGGTTATGATCTGGGACAGCAACCGTTTTGTGATAAAAAAGTATGCGTTTCAGTCGGACAAGCTGAAGAAAGACTGCCGTATCCTGTTTTTGTCGGATCTGCATAACAAGGAGTATGGTGTCGGGAATGAGAGGCTTCTGCAGGCGATCGAAGAGCTCTCCCCGGATCTGATCCTGATCGGCGGCGATATGATCAATGCCAGACCGGGGGTTTCTTCTCAGAAGGGGGCGGCTTTTGTGCTGGCCTGCGCGGAGAAATATCCGGTTTACTATGCGTTTGGAAATCATGAGTATCGTGCCAGGATTTATCCCGACGTTTATGATACGATGTATCCGGACTATATGGAAAGTCTCCGGGGGAGCAATATTTGTTTTCTGGATAATGCAAACTGCCATCTGCCGGAATTTGGCATCTGTCTGACCGGGCTGACGATAGACAGAGAATACTATAAACGGTTTGTAAAAAGAAAACTGAGGGAGGGCTATCTTTCGGAGACGATAGGGGAAGCGGACAGTTCTTTCTATCAGGTACTGCTCGCACATAATCCGGAATTTTTTCCGGACTATGCGGCGTGGAAACCGGATCTGGTACTTTCCGGGCATGTGCACGGAGGCGTAGCGAGAATTCCCGGATATAAAGGAGTGATAGCGCCCTCTCTGCTGCCCTTTCCGCATTATGACGGCGGATTGTTTGAAGAGCGGGGCAGCCGTATGATCATCAGCCGCGGGCTTGGCATGCACACAATTCCCGTGCGGCTTTTCAATCCCGGGGAACTGGTGGCAGTGGATCTGCATAGGGAAAGCGGAGAAAGCGACGAAAAGAGAGGCAAAATATGGCAATTCCGGTAAAGCTGGAGGTGTTCGAGGGACCCCTCGACCTGCTCCTGCATCTGATCGATAAAAATAAAATAGATATCTACGACATCCCGATCACGCTGATCACGGAGCAGTATCTGGATTACATCAGGCAGATGGAGTCCGAGGATATGAATGTGATGAGCGAGTTTCTTGTGATGGCGGCGACGCTTTTGGATATAAAATGTAAGATGCTCCTTCCGGCGGAAGTGAATGAGGAAGGGGAGGAGGAAGATCCGAGGGCGGAACTGGTGCAGAAGCTGTTGGAGTATAAGATATACAAATATATGTCTTACGAGCTGAAAGACCTCCATATGAGCGCGGGGAAGGCGTTTTATCGGGAGGCTCATATGCCGAAGGAGATCGCGGAGTACAGACCGCCCATAGATTACGGGGAGCTGATCGGGGAGGCTACGCTGGTCAAACTGAACGAGATGTTCCGCTTTATATTAAAGCGGCAGGAGGAGAAGATCGATCCGGTCAGAAGCGGTTTTGGCAAAATTGAAAAGGATGAGATCGATCTGGACCGGAAGCAGGTCTATCTGCAGAATTATCTGCTCAAGCACAGATACTGTTCTTTCCGGGAGCTGCTCGAGAAACAGAACAGCAAGATGGAGATCATTGTCACCTTTTTGCTGGTGCTGGAGATGATGAAGATCGGAAAGATCGTGATCGAGCAGGAAGACCTGTTCGGCGAGATACAGATCGTGGTAAAAAAGGAACCGATCATAACATAACATATGATATTTTTTTGAAAAGGAAGAAAAACGGTGGAGAAAGATAAGGCAAAAGCGGTTTTGGAAGCGATTTTATTCACGCTGGGAGATTCTGTGGAGATCGCCCGTCTGGCGGAGGTGATCGAACTCAGTAAAAAGGAGACAAAGGAACTGCTTCAGGAATTGAAACAGACATATCAGACGAAAGATCGGGGAATCGAACTGATCGAGCTGGAGGATGCGGTGCAGCTCTGCACGAAAAACGAAATGTATGAGTATCTGGTGAAGATAGCGAAGACGCCGAGAAAGCATGTGCTCACCGATACAATGCTGGAGACTCTCTCGATTATTGCCTACAAGCAGCCGGTGACAAAACTGGATATCGAAAGGATCCGCGGCGTCAGCTGTGATTTTGCGGTGAACAGGCTTCTGGAGTATGATCTTGTTCAGGAATTGGGGAGACTGGACGCGCCGGGACGTCCTATGCTCTTTGGTACAACGGAGCAGTTCCTGAGGAGTTTCGGAGTGAAGAGTCTGAGTGATCTGCCGGAGTTAAATCCCGTCCAGGTGGAGGAGTTCAGGGAACAGGCTGAGGCTGAGGCCCGCCAGACGGTGGACATTTAATCGCTGTTTTCAGGTCTAAAGAAAAATGCGGCACCATATAATGATCGTAAAGATCAACAGGAAAGTGTCGGATGAAGAGAAAAAAGAGCAGAGGGAAAATAATAACACTTGTTATCACTATGTTGGTGGGGATTCTGCCTTACCGGACGGTACAGGCAGAACAGACAAACCTTGATTTATACGCCCGGGGAGCGGTACTTATGGACGCTGATTCCGGGCGCGTTTTATATGGAAAAGAGGCGGATGTCGCATTGCCGATGGCGAGTACGACGAAGATCATGACCTGTATTCTGGCGTTGGAGAGAGGAAACCTGGAGGACGAGGTGGAGGTTTCTTCCTATGCGGCATCCCAGCCCCAGGTGCATCTGGGTATGAGCAAAGGGGAAAGTTTTTATCTGAGAGATCTCCTGTTTTCGCTGATGCTGGAATCCCACAATGATTCGGCGGTGGCAATCGCAGAACATATCGGCGGTTCCGTGGAGGATTTCGCGAAGCTGATGAACGAAAAGGCGGAAGAGATCGGCTGCAGCGATACGCACTTTATCACGCCGAATGGTCTGGATGCTGTGGAAATGATAGACGGCGCGGAAGTGCGGCATTCGACGACTGCCAGAGATCTGGCGCTGATCATGCGTTACTGTATTATGGAGTCACCTGAGAAGGAGGGGTTTCTGGAGATTACTGGGGCGGCAAACTACAGTTTTGCAAACCGCCAGGGGAGCCGCAGCTACAGCTGTACAAACCACAACGCGTTTCTGAATATGATGGATGGCGCGCTCTCAGGGAAGACCGGTTTTACCGGCGGAGCGGGATACTGCTATGTGGGGGCGCTGCGGCGGGAGGACAGAACCTTTATCGTGGCGCTTCTCGCCTGCGGGTGGCCGAACCATAAGACATATAAATGGGTGGACACAAGAAAACTCATGGAGTACGGCCTGAATAATTATGAATACCAGAATATCTATAAGACCGTGGAGGTAAAGCCGGTAAAGGTTCTGGAGGGGCAGCCTTTCGGGGAGCGTTTCGACCCCTATGCAGAAGTGGCAGTGGAAGTGGAGATGCGGGCAAAGGAAGGAGATAAGAACGAAGGGGAGCTGAATTTTCTGCTTTCCGTACAGGACGAGATAAAGATCGACGTAACTTACGCGGGAGAAATCAGTGCGCCGGTGGAAAAAGGAAGAACAGTGGGGAGAATAGTATATAATGTAAACGATGAACCGGTGAAGGAGTACGAGTTGGTGTTGAAAGACAGTGTGAAACGGAAAGACTGGCGTTATATGGGAAGATATATATGGCAGGAATTTCTGCTTGCCGCCTGAACGGATCCGGGCATGAAAATGGAAGATGTAACCGAATAGGCAAAATTTGTCGGAACAGGAAAAAATTTGTTATTTTTCTTGACTTTTGTCATGGATAGGGTTACAATTTTGGTGGGTGAAAAACCGGATTATATAACATTAAAGGAAGGGTGAATGAGATGAAAAAAATGAGCATCATCAAAAAACTCAGCGCTACAGCGGTTGTTGCAGCTATGCTTGTTAGCATGTTCGGTATGACTGTATCTGCAGCTGGTAAGGCAACATTAGAGGAGCAGGCAGCGATCGCAGCGCGCAAAGCGGCGGAAGCAGCAGCAGCTCTGGCAGAGCAGCAGGAGATCGTAGTGAGAAAGAGTTCTGAAAAAGCGGACGCTATGTCTGAAAAGGTTGATATCCAGGCGCGTCTGGATGCGGATGCAGCGGCTGTACTGGCAGAGAAGATCGCAATTCTGCAGGCTAAGGGCGGCGACGCAGCATTATTGGCAGAGCAGCTCGCAACTCTGGAACGTCTGAGCGCAGAAGAACTGGCAGCACTTCAGGAAAAGATTGATATTCTGGCACGTGAAGATGCGGAAGCAGCAGCAGTTCTTGCTGAGAAGCTTGCTATTCTTCAGGGCAAATCCGATAATTCCGCTCTGACAGCAGAGCAGCTCGCAACTCTGGAGCGCAAGAATTCGGATGCAGTGGCAGCACTTCAGGAGAAGATCGCTATCCTTGAGCGCAAGCAGGCGGAAGCAGCAGCAGTGCTCGCTGAGAAAGAAGCTATTGCAGCTCGCAAGGCTTCCGAATAGGAATTGTCTTGAAAACAGAATTCGATAGAAAGAATACAGCATCGGCTGCGGAGGCCGGTGCTGTTTTTTTGAAAAAAATTTGCGGTTTTTTGTTGTGTTTTTCGGGAAACTTATGTTATACTAATCCAGTATGCAATATGGGGGATTTTGGTCCCTCATTCAGGTAGTTATTATTTTTTATTATAAATGGAGGAACAAGTATGGGCACTACTTCAAAAGCGAGCCAAAGAATTACAGCTTTGCTCGATGAAAACAGTTTCGTTGAAATTGGTGCGCTTGTAACAGCAAGAGCTACTGATTTTGATCTGAAACAGACAGAGACTCCTTCTGATGGTGTTATCACAGGATATGGAGTGATTGACGGTAATCTTGTATATGTATACAGTCAGGATGCGGCCGTGTTGAACGGATCCGTGGGCGAGATGCATGCAAAGAAGATTACAAACCTCTATGACCTGGCCATGAAGACCGGAGCACCGGTGATCGGTCTGATCGATTCTGCTGGACTGAGATTACAGGAGGGCGCTGATGCGCTCAATGCGTTCGGTGAGATCTATAGCAAGCAGGTTATGGCCAGCGGCATGATTCCGCAGATCACTGCGATCTTTGGAAATTGCGGCGGCGGTATTGCTATTTTCCCGACTCTGACAGATTTTACCTTTATGGAAAAGGCAAAGGCAAAACTGTTTGTCAATTCTCCGAATGCCATCGATGGAAATGAGATCAGCAAATGCGATACTTCCGCGGCGGCTTTCCAGAGCGAAGAGGCAGGCATTGTGGATGTGGTGGCAGAAGAGGATGAGATTTACGGAAAAATCCGTGAACTGATCGGTTTCTTACCGGCTAACTGTGACGACGAGGCAGTATCCGATTGTACGGACGACCTGAACAGGGCTTCCGCGGAGCTGGCAAACTGTGTGGGAGATACCTCTATCGCTCTGTCTCAGATTGCGGATGACGGCGTATTTTTTGAGACGAAAGCAGACTACGGCAAGAATATGGTGACCGGCTTTATCAGACTGGACGGCATCACGGTGGGCTGTGTGGCGAACCGCACGGAAGTTTATGATGAGGAGGGCAATGTGGCAGAAAAGTTTGACGCGGTGCTTTCCCCGAGAGGCTGTGAGAAAGCTGCTTCCTTTGTGAAGTTCTGCGATGCTTTTGATATCCCTGTCCTGACGTTGACGAATGTTAAGGGTTACGCCGCTACCAAGTGTGCGGAGAAGCGCATGGCAAAGGCGGTGGCACAGATGACGGCGGCTTTTGCGGAAGCGACTGTTCCGAAAATAAACGTGATCATTGGTCAGGCTTACGGCAGCGCTTATGTGGCTATGAATTCCAGGGCGATCGGTGCGGATATGACTTTTGCATGGCCTGATGCCGAGATCGGTTCCATGGACGCGAAACATGCGGCACAGATCATGTATGACGGAAAAGGTGCAGATGTGATCAGTGAGAAAGCGGCTGAGTACGCAAAGCTTCAGGCCAGCGTACAGGGCGCAGCGAGAAGAGGATATGTG
The DNA here is from genome assembly GCA_947643595.1 of uncultured bacterium. Lineage (GTDB taxonomy): Bacteria > Bacillota > Clostridia > Lachnospirales > Lachnospiraceae > 1XD8-76. Next base: position 31,067 of record CANRWP010000025.1, read on the forward strand.
GACAGCATTATCGAAGCGGCGGATACGAGAAAATACGTGATCGGCGCGCTGGAGATGCTCTATACAAAGAAAGAAGACTGTCCGGACAAGAAACATGGAACGGTCTAGAAAGGATGCTTCGTATATGAAAAAGAAACTTTTGATATGTCTTGCCATGCTTGTCTGCATCCTCGGTTTAACAGCTTGTGGTCAGGAAATGACAGAAAACAGCTTTATCGACAAAGACAGTGCGAAACAGTCTGCGGAGATGACATGTGAACAGATCGCCAACTTGCAGCAGATGCTTGACGCATACGGCGTCGGCATGGCTGAATATGTAGAGATGAGCGGCGGAAATCCGGAGGACGCGGCGCTTGATATCGCGGCGATGGACAGCTGGAACGCGGCATCGGAAGAGTTTGGCAGCTTTGTTTCTATTTTGAGCGACGAGACAGAGGTCACGATCACAGAGGATAAGGCCGATGTCAAGGTGAAGATACAGGGCGACAAGGTATATAAAGGCAATAAACAGAGAACGGCTACCGTGGAGATCGTAATTACGGAGAAAGGCTATGACAGTATCAGCGTCTCGGCAGATTATGATATGAGCGAACTGATGACCAAAGCAGCTCTCAACACACTGCTTGGCATGGGAACCGTGTTTGCGGTACTGGTTCTGATCTCTCTTCTGATCTCCTGTTTTAATTTTATTCCGAAGATCCAGGAGAAATTCAGGAAGAAACCTGCACAGACAGAGAGTGCGCCGGCAGCTGCAAAGGCAGTACAGCCGACGGTGGTTGTGGAGGAGGATTCAGATGATACGGAGCTGGTAGCAGTGATCGCGGCGGCGATCGCGGCAAGTGAAGGGGCTGTATCAGCTGATGGTTATGTGGTAAGGTCTATTATCAGACGATAAAAATAAAAGGAAAGAAATCACTCATAAATTCAGGAGGAAATAACATGAAAAATTATACAATTACCGTAAACGGCAACGTATATGACGTAGTAGTAGAAGAGGGAGCATCCACAGGCGCAGCGCCGAAAGCAGCACCGGCGGCACCCAAGGCAGCGCCGAAGGCAGCACCGGCGGCGCCTAAGGCAGCGAGCGCAGGCGCAGGAAGCGTGAGAATTGAAGCAGGTGCGGCCGGCAAGGTGTTCAAGATCGAGGCGAGCGCGGGCCAGGCTGTGAAGAAAGGTGATGCAGTGGTAATTCTGGAAGCGATGAAGATGGAGATCCCTGTTGTGGCACCTCAGGACGGCACTGTTGCAAGCATTGACGTGGCTGTGGGTGATCCTGTTGAGGCGGGTACACTGCTGGCAACTCTGAACTAGTGACAGTGTACAGATGCAGTAATATAATAAAACAACAGGAGGCTAAGAAATGGATTATATTGTAACTACACTGGACAATCTGGTTCATCAGACGGCGTTCTTCAATCTGGAACCCGGAAACTATGCGATGATCATTGTTGCCTGTGCATTTCTGTATCTTGCGATTGCCAAGGGCTTTGAACCATTACTTCTTACCCCGATCGCATTTGGCATGCTGCTGGTCAATATTTATCCGGATATTATGATAAGTATTGAGGAATCGGCCAACGGCGCTGGCGGTTTGCTGTATTATTTCTATTTGCTGGATGAGTGGGCGATCCTGCCGTCCCTGATCTTCATGGGGGTAGGCGCAATGACGGACTTCGGTCCCCTGATCGCCAATCCAAAGAGTTTTTTGCTGGGCGCGGCGGCACAGTTCGGTATTTTCATGGCTTACTTCGGAGCGATCTGGATGGGCTTTAACGACAAGGCAGCCGCAGCTATTTCCATCATCGGCGGTGCGGACGGACCGACATCCATTTTCCTTGCGGGAAAACTGAGCCAGACGGCCATCCTCGGACCGATCGCAGTGGCGGCATATTCCTATATGTCTCTGGTACCGATCATTCAGCCGCCCATCATGAAACTGTTCACAACGAAGGAAGAACGTCAGATCAAGATGGCACAGCTGCGTCCGGTTTCCAAGCTAGAAAAGATCCTGTTCCCGGTTATCGTGACGATCGTTGTATGTATGATACTTCCCACAACGGCTCCGCTTGTCGGTATGCTGATGCTTGGCAATCTGTTCCGTGAGTCTGGCGTGGTGAGACAGCTCCAGGAGACAGCTTCCAACGCTTTAATGTATATTGTTGTTATCCTGCTCGGTACTTCTGTAGGAGCAACGACTTCCGCGGAGGCATTCTTAAACTGGGACACGATCAAGATCGTCATCCTCGGCCTGGTGGCATTTGCTTTCGGCACGGCGGCAGGCGTGCTCTTCGGTAAACTGATGTGCAAGCTGACTCACGGCAAGGTAAATCCGTTAATCGGCTCTGCCGGTGTATCCGCAGTGCCTATGGCGGCGAGAGTTTCCCAGAAAGTGGGCGCAGAGGAGGATCCTACGAACTTCCTGCTGATGCACGCGATGGGCCCTAACGTTGCGGGCGTTATCGGTACGGCAGTTGCAGCCGGAACCTTTATGGCTATCTTCGGTGTCTTTTAAGCTTTGCACAGCTTATTCAGTATAATAATATATGGAGGAAATAACATGTCAGAACTAAATAAAAAACCGGTTGGAATTACCGAGACAATACTGCGTGATGCCCACCAGTCTCTGATCGCTACGAGAATGCCCACCGATCTGATGCTTCCCATCGTGGAAACCATGGATAAAGTCGGCTATCACTCTGTAGAGTGCTGGGGCGGCGCTACATTCGACGCATCCCTCAGATTTTTGAAAGAAGATCCCTGGGAGAGACTTCGCAAACTGAGGGACGGCTTCAAAAACACAAAGCTGCAGATGCTGTTCAGGGGACAGAATATCCTCGGCTACAGACCTTACGCGGACGACGTGGTAGACAGTTTCGTGGAGAAATCCATCGCGAACGGTATCGATATCATCCGTATTTTTGACTGCCTGAATGATCTGAGGAACCTGCAGGAAGCGGTAAATGCTACCAACAAGATCAAAGCGAGAGAAGGCAGAGGCCATGCGCAGATCGCGCTCTCCTATACACTGGGCGATGCGTACACACTGGAATACTGGGTGGACACCGCGAAGAAGATTGAGGAGATGGGTGCGGACTCCATCTGCATCAAGGATATGGCGGGGCTTCTGGTTCCCTACAAGGCGGCGGAACTGATCGGCGCGATGAAAGAAGGAACGAAGCTTCCAATTCAGCTTCACACCCACTATACTTCCGGCGTGGCGAGCATGACTTACCTGAAGGCAGTGGAAGCGGGCGTGGACGTGATCGACTGCGCGATCTCTCCGTTTGCTCTGGGTACTTCCCAGCCGGCTACGGAGGTTATGGTTGAGACATTCAAGGGAACTCCCTATGATACGGGATTTGACCAGAATCTGCTCGCTGAGATCGCGGATTATTTCCGTCCCTACAGAGAGAAATGTCTGGAGACAGGACTGCTCAGCCCGAAGGTGCTCGGCGTGAATATTAAGACTCTGTTGTACCAGGTGCCCGGCGGTATGCTCTCCAACATGGTGAGCCAGCTCAAGGAGCAGAACGCAGAAGACAAGTACGAAGATGTGCTGCGTGAGATTCCGAACGTTCGTAAGGATCTCGGCGAGCCGCCTCTGGTTACGCCTTCTTCTCAGATTGTCGGTACACAGGCAGTGTTTAACGTGCTGATGGGCGAGAGATACAAGATGGCTACCAAGGAGACGAAAGCTGTTCTGCGCGGTGAGTACGGCCAGACGATCAAGCCGATGAGCCAGGAAGTCATCGACAAAGTTATTCCGGGCGAGGAAAGGATCACCTGCCGTCCCGCAGACCTGATCGAGAACGAGATGGATAAGCTGGAATCCGAGATGAAAGAGTGGAAACAGCAGGATGAGGATGTATTGTCCTATGCCCTCTTCCCTCAGGTTGCGATCGACTTCTTCAAGTACCGTCAGGCGCAGCAGGAGAAGGTGGATCTTTCTCAGGCGGATACGAAGAATGGTGCTTATCCGGTTTAAAAGTATTTATACAGCCTGCCAAACGGCAGGCTGTTTTTTTGTGCTCGGATATCGGGAAGCAAAAATTTTGAAAAATGGAGAAAAATGCAGGAATAATGGCATATTTGGATTGACAGGGCATGCAGACAGATTTATAATAACAAGTGTTATCAACTTTGGGGAGTAAACGGGCAACAGAGAAGGAGGGGGATGTATGCCGCGCAAGGAGAGGATTACAAGGAAAGAGATCGCCGCCGCCGCTTTTCGTATGGCGAGAAAAGAGGGGATGGAAGAGGTGACGGCAAGAAAACTGGCGGGAGCGGCAGGCTGTTCGACGCAGCCGATTTTCCGCGTGTATCAGAATATGGATGAGGTACAGGCGGACGTGTTGGAGCAGGCTGTCGCCTTTTTTGAGGAATTTTACAATAATTATCCCAAAAGCCAGGCGGTACCTTTTGTCAATCTTGGGCTTGCCTACATAAGCTTTGCCCAGAAGGAGGGTAATCTCTTCCGGGCAATGTTTTTGAGTGAAAACCGGAACGGGAGAAGTCTGTATGAGCTGTTGAATGGGAAGAACGGAAATGTCTTAAAGGAGATAAGCAAGGCAAAGTCGGAAGGATGCCGTGATCCGCAGGAACTGTTTATGAAGATGTGGATCTTTATTCACGGGGCGGCCTGCATGGCTATCACCGGAGATTACGATCTTGGCATTACCGAGACTGTTGGACAGCTTGTTGGCGCCTATCGGGCGTTCCGCTGAGCGCAGGTGAAGACTTATGGGGAAAAGAGATTTTATGGCGGATATGGGAGAGCACTTCAGCAAGATGAGCAAAAGTCAGAAGTTGATCGCATCCTACATATCGGATCATTACGATGAAGCCGTCTTTATGACGGCGGCAAAGCTGGGAGAGACATTACATATCAGTGAGTCCACCGTCGTGCGCTTTGCGTTGATGCTGGGGTATGAGGGATATCCGGAATTTCAGAAAGCGCTGGAGGGCTGGGTGAAGGATCAGCTCACCGGCGTTCAGCGGATGGGGGTCAAATACGCCGGAAATACGCAGTCCGAGGTGATTACGTCGGTGATGCAGTCGGATATGGATAAGATTCGCGACACGATAGAGCACTTGGACACGTACGCTTTCGAGACGGCGGTAGATATTATATTGAGAGCAAAAAAGGTTTATATTTCGGGAATCAGGAGCTGTGCACCGTTGGCAGATTTTCTATGCTTTTATCTGAATATGATGCGCGGGGAAGTGGTCTGCATCAAGACGACGAGCATGAGCGAGACGTTTGAGCAGATGCTGCGGATCAATGAAAAAGATGCTTTTATCGGTATCAGTTTCCCGAGATATTCCATGCGGACGTTAAAGGCGATGGAGTTTGCCAATGACAGGAATGCCAAGGTGATCTGTATCACGGACAGCATTCACTCGCCGATGTGCATGTATTCTTCCTGCAATCTGTTTGCGAGAAGCGATATGGTCTCCATTGTGGATTCGCTGGTGGCGCCTCTCAGCGTGATCAATGCGCTGGTGGTGGCGATGTGTCTGAAACGTCCGACAGAGGTGAAGAACAGTCTGCACACACTGGAAGAAGTCTGGAACAACTATCAGGTTTATCTGAATGATGAGATCAATTTTATCGATGAGGAGCCGATGTTGAATTATCCGCTGCGGAAGGAAGGCAGAAAAAAATGAGTCAGGTTATTGTGGCCGGGGGCGGGGCCGCCGGAATGATGGCAGCGTATGCGTCTGCTGCGTCGGGGCACCAGGTGTTATTGCTGGAGAAAAATGAGAAGCTTGGGAAAAAAGTCTATATTACCGGTAAGGGCAGGTGCAATGTGACAAACACTGCCGACAGGGAGCAATTTTTCCGGAATATAGTGACAAACAGCAAATTTTTATACAGCAGTATTTATCAGTTTGACAATCAGGCGATGATGTCTTTTCTGGAAGAGTATGGTTGTCCGGTAAAGACGGAGCGGGGCGGGCGTGTCTTTCCGGTATCGGACCATGCTTCGGATGTGACGGGCGCTTTTTGTCGGGCGCTGCAGGAGATGTATGTGGAGGTCAGGCTGCATAGGGAAGTGACGGGACTTTTGTTTCAGGAGACAGGGAGAGAGGGGACATCGGACCCTGTACAAAAGCGCAGGAGGATCTGTGGAGTCAGGCTGTCAAACGGAGAAAAGCTGGAAGCGGATGCGGTGATCCTCGCCTGCGGCGGGTTGTCCTACCCGTCCACAGGCTCAGATGGAACCGGATATCAACTGGCTTTGCAGGCAGGACATTCTGTGGTTCCCTGTGTTCCGGCGCTTGTACCTTTCGAGATAAGAGAGAGCTGGTGCAAAAAACTGCAGGGGCTGTCGTTGAAAAATGTGGAAATAAAATTGTTTTTGGAAGGAGCCCGGAAAGAGGATCGTCCGCACGCGGAGCGAAAACCGATATACAGAGGATTTGGGGAGATGCTGTTTACCCATTTCGGTGTCAGCGGACCGCTCATTCTGAGTGCGAGCAGCTATTGCAGCAAGGGGATTGCGGAAGGGGCGCATGCAAGACTTTTCTTAAATCTAAAACCTGCTATTGAGGAAGAGACGCTGGATAAGCGGCTTTTGCGGGATTTTGAGGAGAATTCCCACAAGGCGTTCAAAAATGCGCTGGGCGGGCTGTTCCCATCGAAGCTGATCCCGGTGATGGTGGAGCTTTCCGGCATTGACGGGGAGAAAAAAGTGTATGAGATCACAAGGCAGGAGAGGTTGTCTTTTGTGAAACTGATACGGAATCTGCCGCTCACAGTGACAGGGACAAGAGGTTTTGCGGAGGCGGTCATCACGCAGGGCGGCATTCCGGTGACGGAGGTAAATCCTTCCACGATGGAGTCGAAGATCTGCGGGGGACTGTATTTTGCCGGGGAGATGTTGGATATAGATGCTCTGACTGGAGGGTATAATCTGCAGCTGGCGTGGTCCACGGGGCATCTGGCAGGGGCGTGTATACCATTCTGAAGACATTTTCTGCGCTGGATGCCCTTGTTAACCGGGGGATCGCAGTTTTTTTGGAAGGGATCGGTAAATGACAGGAAACAGGCGGGGATATGGTGCCCGCACAGAAAAAACAGGAGGAGACATATGTACAATATTGCAATAGACGGTCCGGCGGGAGCCGGAAAAAGCACAATAGCAAAACAGGTCGCAAGGAGGAAGGGATATATTTATGTGGACACGGGCGCAATGTACCGCGCGATGGCGTTGTTTTTGCTCGAGAATCAGATATCGCCGGAAGAGCCGGAAAAGATCAGCGAAAAGTGCCGGGAAGCGGATATATCGATCGTCTATGAGAACGGCGAGCAGGTGGTCCTGCTAAACGGAAGGAACGTCAATGGGCTGATACGCACCGAGGAGGTCAGCAATATGGCTTCCTCCTCTTCCGTCAACGGGGACGTGCGGAAAAAGCTGGTGGAGCTGCAGCAGAAGCTGGCGGAAAAATCGGATGTTGTGATGGACGGACGGGATATCGGGACCTGTGTCCTGCCGAATGCTGACTTGAAGATCTATCTGACGGCGAGCACCAGTGTGCGGGCAAAGCGCCGGTATGATGAGATGGCTGCCAGAGGGGAGGAATGTGACATTAATGTCATAAAGGCGGATATCGAAGAGCGGGATTACCGGGATATGCACCGGGATATCTCCCCGTTAAAGCAGGCGGATGATGCGATTTTCCTGGATTCCTCGGATATGACGATCGAGGAAGTCGTCGGAAAGATTCTGGAATTATGTGCCGGATGAGAAAAGTTTGTAAAGTGATCTGTTTATCAGAAAAAAGGAAAATGAAGAGATGGAAGTAAAACTGGCGAAATCCGCAGGTTTCTGCTTTGGTGTGAAGCGGGCGGTGGAAACGGTATATGAACAGATAGAGCGACAAAAAACAGTGCGGAAAAAGCTGCCGATCTATACTTACGGCCCGATCATTCACAACGAGCAGGTGGTGAAGGATCTGGAGGAGAAGGGAGTAAAAGTGATTGGCACCAGGGAGGAGCTGGAGGCTTTGAAGGAGGGGATCGTGGTGATACGTTCCCACGGAATCGGCAAGGATATCTGTCAGCTGATCGAGGAAAAGGGTCTGATCTGCGTGGATGCCACCTGTCCTTTTGTCAAGCGGATCCACAATATCGTGGAGAAGGAGAGCGCCGGGGGAAAACAGATTCTGATCATCGGAAATCCGGGGCATCCGGAAGTGGAGGGCATCAGAGGCTGGTGCAGTACTCCGGCGATCACTGTGGAATCGGAAGAGGAAATGGAGAACTTGCAGGTAGAATATGGAAAAGAAATCTGCGTGGTTTCTCAAACGACATTTAACTACAATAAATTTCAAGATTTAGTTGAAATTTTAAAAAAGAGCGGGTATAATGGTAGTGTTGTGAATACTATATGTAATGCGACTGAGGAGAGACAGACTGAAGCGAAGGAGATAGCTTCCCAAGCGGATGTTATGATAGTTATAGGTGGAGCACATAGTTCCAATACAAGAAAGTTGTATGAAATATGCAGCAGAGAGTGTGCACAGACCTGTTTTATACAGTCACTGGCGGATCTAAACTTGGAACTTTCGGAATCAGTACGTCTGGTGGGTATTACAGCAGGGGCGTCTACCCCAAATAATATTATTGAGGAGGTTCAAAGTTATGTCAGAAATGAATTTTGAACAGATGATCGATGCATCATTTAAAACAATACATACAGGAGAGGTAGTCGAAGGCACAGTCATTGATGTGAAACCAGATGAAGCTGTTATTAATATTGGCTATAAAGCGGACGGCATTCTGACCAGAAACGAATATACCAATGAGTCCGGCGTGGATATGACAACGATGCTGAGCGTCGGCGATACGATGGAAGTAAAGGTATTGAAGGTAAATGATGGAGAGGGGCAGGTTACTCTCTCTTATAAGAGATTGGCAGTGGATCGCGGGAATAAGCGAATTGAGGAAGCATTTAACAACAGGGAAGTGCTGAGCGCGGTTGTGACGGAAGTACTGAGCGGCGGCCTGTGTGTTGTTGTGGATGAAGTGAGAATTTTTATCCCGGCAAGCCTTGTGTCGGATGTCTATGAAAAAGATTTGAATAAATATGCGGGACAGGAAATTCAGTTTGTCGTGACGGAGTACAATCCGAGGAGAAGAAGATATATCGGCGACAGAAAACAGCTGGTAGTGGCGGAGAAGGCGGTGAAACAGAAAGAACTCTTTGAGCGGATCAAAGAGGGCGATGTTGTGGAAGGCGTTGTAAAGAATGTGACGGATTTCGGTGCGTTCATCGATCTGGGCGGCGCGGACGGTCTGCTTCATATTTCCGAAATGTCCTGGGGAAGAGTGGAGAATCCCAAGAAAGTATTCAAGGTTGGCGAGACTCAGAGAGTTCTGATCAAAGAGATCTCCGGAAGTAAGATCGCGCTCAGCCTGAAGTTTGCGGATTCCGATCCCTGGAAAGACGCCGCTGAAAAGTATGCGATTGGCAATGTGGTGACCGGTAAAGTTGCAAGAATGACGGATTTCGGCGCGTTTATTGAACTGGAAACCGGAATTGACGCGCTGCTTCATGTCTCCCAGATTTCCAAGGAGCATATCGAGAAACCGGCGGATGTCTTGAAGGTCGGCGAGGAGGTAACGGCTAAGGTAGTGGATTTCAATGAGGAAGGTAAGAAGATCAGTCTGAGTATCAAGGCGCTTCTCGCTCCGGAGCCGGCACAGGAAGCTTCTGTGGCACCAGTGGAAGATGAGGATGCAGATGTAGTGTCCGTTGATATTGATGCGGTAATTGCAAGTCAGACAGACGAAGGCGATGAATAATTTATAAAAGTAAGAGGCTGTCTGAGTTCGGACAGCCTTTTTATATGGGCAGTGGAAATATAAAATATTATAATAAGGGGTAAATTCACTATGTTATACGATTATGAGTATTTCAAAAAGGCAATGTACGACCTGACGAAGATAGATTTGGACGCTTATAAGGAAAAACAGATGAAGCGCCGTATCGACACATTGATCAGCAAGCACAAATATAAAGGCTATCAGGATTACATTGCTGCCATTAAGACAGATAAAGATCTGATGGACGAATTTTTGGGGTATATGACGATCAATGTCTCCGAGTTCTATCGTGACCCTATGCAGTGGCAGTTTTTGGATAAGCAGGTGTTTCCGGAGCTGATCAGGAAATTTGGCAAAAACCTGAAGATCTGGAGTGCAGCATGTTCCACTGGTGACGAACCTTATTCCCTTGTTATGGCTCTTTCCAAACATATTCCGCTTGCGAATATCAGAATTTATGCGACCGATCTGGATAACCAGATTCTGGAAAAGGCAAAAGTGGGACTCTATGCGGAAAAGAGTCTTGCCGGTGTGCCGAAAGACCTGAGGGCGAAGTACTTCACAAAAGTGGGCAGTTCCTATCGCATTGCGGATGAGATCAAGAAGCGGGTTACGTTTAAGCAGCATAACCTGATCAAGGACAGATATGAGATGGGTTACCATCTGATCGTCTGCAGAAATGTGCTGATCTATTTTACGGAGGAGGCGAAAGACGAAGTCTTTGCAAAATACTATAAGTCTCTTGCATCCGGCGGCGTACTGTTCATCGGGAGCACAGAGCAGATCATGAATTATAAAGAGATCGGGTATGAGAGGAAAAGTTCTTTCTTCTATGAGAAACCCTGACGAAAAAGCGGGTTGTCTGTTTTTGGCAGGCAGCCCTTATTTTTTGATTGAATGATGCCGATATTCTTTATAATTAACAAATGTTATCCTGAAAAATATCAGACATGCGGAACTTACAGAGGAAAGGAATCTATGGGTATGGCAATGAGTACAAGTATAAACAGGAATGCGGGAATATCAGACAAAGAGCTACAGACAGGGATGTTTGGAGCAGTCAGTATTTCCGGCAAAAAGAGAGAAGAAAAAGAGAACCGGAAAGGGTCGGTGATGCCTGGCGGGCAGTTTGATCCAATCGAGCAGAAGAAAGCGATTGCGAAGAAACAAGCCTACAAGATCGTGAGGGACGCTCTGGCGAACGAATTGAAAATGGACAGCACGGTGCAGGAAGTGAAAGATCATGCGGACAGACTTCGGGCGGAGCTTGAAACAGCGCAGAATGAGATCGGCAGAATAGAGAAAGAAAAAGAAGCGTGGCGTGAAGAATGCGGCGTGGATGCGGATTCTCAGGAACAGAAAGATCTGGAACTTCTTGAAAAGCGGGAAGCTTACGGGAGAGGCGACCTGTCGAAAGCTTTGACGGAGGAGGAGGAGAAACGGCTGGCTGAGATAGACGAACAGGGTTATACGGAGTATCAAAAGCGCGCTCTGGCGTTGGAAAAACATAAGACGCCCTATGAAGATACCGTGAATAAAGCGGAGGCGGGAATTATGGCGGATAACGCAATGATCCGCGGGACGAGGCTTGCGAGGCTGAAAAAAGACCTTATCCGGAAGGCCCAGAACGAGGCGGAGGATGCTCTGGCGGCGGCCAGCGAGGAAGTCATCGGTATGCTGGTGGACGAAGCGAAAGGGCATATGGATGAGAAGTCGGAAGAGCTGCAGGAGAAAGCGGAGGAGAGAGTCGAGGAGAAAGAGCAGCAGCAGGAAAAGATCGATGCGGCAAAGGAGAAGAAGGCGCAGATGGAAGCGCTGGCCGATCCGGAAAAAGCGAAAGAAGACTGCCCGGCAGACACGCGGACAGGAGCCGCCATGACGGATCCTGTGACGGAAACGATGGTGAGGCTTGACAGCCAGAGAGCCGATTACCAGCAGGAAATCGAAGAGATGATGCGGAAGATGAGCCTGATGGCGGAGGATATCAAGGGAATTAAGGTGGATGAAACCATAAAATAAAGGTTGTGAGTGTTCGGCGGTTTATGCTATAATATTCTCAGAAAAAAACGATTGAAAGGACATCCAAATGCGTATTATCCGCCAAAAACTTGATATATCCAATATCCCGTATCCGGCAGAGCAGATCGCGCCGCTTCAAAATATCTTGTTTTTCGATATAGAAACTACGGGTTTTACTGCAAAGCGTTCGTCTATTTATCTGATAGGATGCGCCTTTTATGACGGTACTTATTTCCGCCTGACGCAGTGGTTTGCAGAAAAGTATCAGGAGGAGAAGAAGATCATAGCGAGCTTCTTTGATATGACGAAAAATTATACCCATATTGTGCATTTTAACGGTAATAATTTCGATATTCCTTTTATCCAGCAGAAATGTGAGATGTATGGATTTTCCTACAGTTTTGCCAATTTAAGGGGAGTCGATCTGTACAGGAGGATCGCGCCATACAAATATTTCCTGAAAATGCCTAACTGCAAGCAGAAGTCGGTGGAGGCTTTTTTGGGATTTCAGAGGAAAGATACCTACAATGGCGGTAATCTGATCAATGTGTACCATGACTATGTAAATAATCCCTCGGATGCCGCATTTCATCTGCTTCTTTTGCACAATGCGGATGATATCAGAGGGCTGATTCAGATTTTTCCTGTGCTGGCTTACTATGATATGTTTAATAAGCCGCTTCGCGCAAAGAAAGTGCAGGCAAATACCTATACGGATTATTTCGGGGTGGAACGCCAGGAACTTCTGCTGAAAGTTTCGCTTCCCGCACCGCTTCCGGCGCCCATTCGTTTTCACGCAAATTCCTGCTATTTTAACGGGGAGGGAAAGTATGCCACTTTCCGGGTTCCGATTTATCAGGAGGAGATGAAGTATTTCTACGCTTCCTACAGTGATTATTATTACTTCGCGGACGAGGATATGGCGGTCCATAAGTCTGTCGCATCTTATGCCAATAAAGAGTATCGAAAACAGGCGACGGCCGAAACCTGTTATACAAGGAAATTTTCTTCCTATCTGCCGGAGTGGGATCTGTTGGTACAGCCCTTCTTTAAAAGAGATTATAAGAGCAGAGAGATTTTTTTTGAGCTTACAGATGAAATCAAGACAAGTCGGGATACTTTTTCCCGCTACGCGGAACATATTCTGCAGATGATGGCGGATTCCTATTGAATATCGTAAAAAAGTAGCCGTTCTCCGGACGGCTATTTTTGTAATTTATCTCTTTCCTATTTTGTATAAAAATAGTAGAATAGTATAGAAGAAAAAGTGAGAAAAGAGGATATCAAATGGCTAAATCAACATTTGTGGGCGGGATTCATCCTTTTGAGGGGAAGGAGCTGTCCAAGGACAAGCCCATCAAGGCGGTGCTGCCGAAGGGAGATCTGGTCTATCCGCTGTCCCAGCATATCGGGGCGCCGGCTGCGCCGATCGTGAAAAAGGGCGATCATGTACTGCAGGGGCAGAAAATAGCGGAGGCTTCCGGGTTTGTCTCGGCGCCGATCTATGCCACCGTGTCGGGGACAGTAAAAGCGATAGAGCCAAGGCGGGTGGTCACGAGCAACGAGGTGATGAGCATTGTCATTGAAAATGACGGCCTTTATGAGGAAGTGGAGTATCCGGTACATAAGCCTTATGAGGAACTGAGTAAAGAGGAGATCATTTCGATCGTAAAAGAGGCGGGTATCGTAGGTATGGGCGGCGCGGGCTTTCCGACCTTTATCAAGCTGTCGCCGAAGGAACCGGATAAGATCGATTATATTATAGCAAACTGCGCCGAATGCGAGCCGTATCTGACATCGGATTACAGGAGAATGATAGAGGAGCCGGAAAAACTGATCGGCGGCTTGAAGATCATGCTGCGTCTGTTTGACAACGCAAAGGGCATTTTGGCGGTGGAGGAGAACAAACCGGATGCGATCGCGCTCTTAAAGAAGCTGACGAAAGATGAGCCGGATATTATGGTGACGCCGTTAAAGACAAAGTATCCCCAGGGATCGGAGCGCTCCATCATCTACGCCACGACAGGGCGCGCCATCAATTCTTCCATGCTGCCGGCGGATGCGGGCTGTATTGTGGACAACGTGGATACGATCGTGGCAATCTATCATGCGGTGACGGACGGAAAACCGCTGATGTACCGTATTGTGACGGTGACGGGAGATGCGGTCAATGATCCGAGAAACTTTATCGTCAGAATCGGAACCATGTACGATGAACTGATAGAGGAAGCGGGAGGCTTTAAAGAGGAACCGGCAAAGGTGATCTCCGGCGGTCCGATGATGGGGTTTGGCATGTTCGATCTGCATGTGCCGACGACAAAAACCGCATCGGCGCTTCTTTGTCTGACAAAGGACGACGTATCGGAGATGGAGCCTACGGCATGTATCAAGTGCGGCAGGTGTGTGGAAGTCTGCCCTCAGCGGCTTGTGCCGAACAAGCTGATGGTGGCTTCCATCCACGATGACTCGGAGACGTTCTTAAAGCTGAACGGGCTTGAATGTGTGGAGTGCGGCTGCTGCAGTTATACCTGCCCGGCGAAGAGGCCTCTCACCCAGTCCATCAAATCCATGCGTAAGATGGAACTTGCAAAGAAGAAAAAGTAGAGGGAGGAAAGAAAAGTGAGCGATA